>CAYFOB010000128.1:0-8820 GCA_964344525.1 uncultured Thiomargarita sp. | reverse complement strand
AAATAAGCATCAACACCCTCATAATAATCATATCAATCACATAAATCACAGTTCAAAAGTTTTATCCTTGCTTATAATAAATCCCTGCAACCACAAAAAAACAACATCATTGGGTATTGATTTATAAAATGTTGCCCCAAAAAATATATTATCAAAAAAACTAATTAGAACTGTATTTTGACTTATCCATTCTTAAATATAATCCTTGTAGTTATTACTTATAATCTATCATGCTTGACACCACACGTCCCATTGAAACACCTGAAGGTATTGAGTTAGCATTGCGAGTCGCGGGCCCCGTTGCACGCGCACTCGCTTGGTCCATTGATTTGGGCATTCGTAGTATCATTTATTTCATTTTAGCTTTTTTATTTGCACAACTGGGAAATTTGGGTATTGGGTTATTGCTGGTCTCCATATTTCTCCTAGAATGGTTTTACCCCGTCTTGTTTGAAGTTTATAGACAGGGTGCCACGCCTGGTAAACGCACCATGAAAATTAAAGTATTGCACGAATCTGGTACCCCAGTAAATTGGTCAAGTGCTATGATACGCAACCTACTACGCGCTGTGGATTTTCTACCCTTTTTGTATGGATTTGGGCTGATGACTATGCTCATCAATAAAGATTTTAAAAGAATAGGCGATTTAGCCGCAGGTACAGTTGTTGTGTACGAAATTCCACCTTTGAAAAAAGGCAACTCATGGATGGATGAATCAGCATTAGCAATGCCAATCACCTTGCCCTTAGAGGAGCAACAAGCAATCATTAATTTTGCAGACAGGGCAGAACATCTGCCACCAGGACGCGCCATCGAATTAGCTAACCTCGTTACCCCATTGACTGGTAAAACAGGGGAGGCGGCTATTAAAACACTTTATCAATTTGCCAATGGTTTAATAGGCACCAAATGAAACAACATACTTTTGAAACTTACCATCAACAACAATGGGAAGCCTTAGAACATTGTTTGACGCAAGACAAAAAGGCTGCCAAATTTCCGCAACTGTATCGACAAGTTTGCCAACATTTGGTACTCGCGCGGGATCGTCACTACACACCACACTTGATAGAACGACTCAACCGTCTCGTATTACGCGGACATCAGCACCTTTACCAAACACAGACTCGATTGATTTCTAGGATCATCAACTTTATCGGTGTTGATTTTCCCCAACATGTGCGCGCAGAATCGCGCTTAGTCGGGTTATCTGGCTTATTATTTTTTGGTCCTTTGCTGATTATGTTTCTCAGTGTGCAAATCAATCCTAATCTCATTTATAGTCTCATGGAGCCTGGACAGGTGGAGGAAATGGAAGAAATGTATGAGCCAACTGCGGAACATATTGGTCGTAACCGTGATGCTGAGAGTGATTTTTTAATGTTTGGCTTTTATATTAGAAATAATATTAGTATTGGTTTTCAAACCTTTGCAGGTGGTATGCTGTTTGGTTTGGGAACACTCTTTTTTTTGTGCTTCAATGGATTATATATTGGCGGAGTTGCAGGACATCTCACACATATTGGCTACGGAGTGCCTTTTTATTCATTTGTAGCGGGACACAGTGCCCCAGAATTGATAGCCATTGTGTTGGCAGGCGCGGCAGGACTCAAATTGGGACTGGCATTGCTTGCACCAGGACGAATGACTCGCTTACATGCTTTGCATAACGCCGCCGCTCGCAGCATTTTTCTTGTGTATGGTGTCATCATTATGTTACTGTTAGCCGCTTTTCTCGAAGCATTTTGGTCATCTAACGCAGCAATTGAGCCTATCATCAAATACACAGTAGGCGGCTCATTGTGGATATTGGTGATTGCTTACTTTACATTAGTGGGACGTAATCGTGCAACTTGATCGCATTGAAGCCGTTGTTCGCCCGCGGAATCCTTGGGAATCCATTGATTTGGGCTTTAGCATGGTGCGGTTGTGGTGGAAACCTTTATATAAGATATGGTTTACCACCACGCTGCCTTTATTTATAATCATTTCCTTACTGTTTTCTGAAAATTTTTGGATTACTGCGTTAGTTATTTGGTGGTTAAAACCATTATATGATCGTATTCTCTTGTATTTTTTAAGTCGAGCCTTATTTGGCGAACAACCTAGCATTCGACAAGCCTTAACCAGTTTGTTCAAAACGCAACTTCTATGGGCGCTGCTAAGCTGGTGGCGTTTTGATTTTGCCCGTTCATTTAACTTACCAATTTGGCAATTAGAGGGTTTACGTGGAAAAGCGGCTTACCAACGCAGAAAGCTTTTACAAAAAGATACTCATGGAATAGCAGTTTGGCTAACAATTGTATGTATGCATTTTGAATGGGTACTGTCTTTATCCTTATTTGGATTGGTGTACTTAATGATGCCAACCACTTATACCTTTGATTTTTTCATGCTTGTATTTTATGAAGAAGCCCTGTGGGTAGAAATTATCCGCTTGATTTTTGGTGTGTTAACGATAAGCGTTGTAGAACCCTTATATGTTGCGGCAGGATTTGCCCTCTATCTCAACCGCCGCACTCATCTTGAAGGGTGGGATATTGAGTTAGCATTTCGCCGGATTGCGGCGCATTTGTAAGTCAAACAACAGTTTTTATATCGAGTACAACGGATTACGTGGATCCGTTGTACTCCACTTTTTTTTCAAGAATATGCAAAATTTTATACTTCACACCTTAATTCTTTGCCTAATCGCAACAACAGCTTTAGCAGAACCAAAAAAAGCAAAAGAATATATCACTGAAATTCTATCGCAACCAGAATTTCAAACCACCCGCGAAGAATCTCGTTGGCGATACATTGGTGAATCATCTATTAAAGAAAGAGAGCCTACCGAACCAATATCACCTAACTTTATTGGTTTTATCGCACAACTATTTGAGCTATTGCTTTGGATATTGCTAGGAGTGGGAATTGTACTATTGATCATTTACGGTTCACGTTGGATTGGACAATTACGTCTCCAGAAAACACCCAAATCTGATTACACAGCAACCCCCCACTTATTGGAGAAAGGCATAAAAAAAGCGCTTTTACCAACCAACATTTCTCAAGAAGCCTGGAAATTTTGGCAATCTGGTGAACCCTTGATTGCCATCAGTTTGCTTTATCGTGGCGCACTCTCTGTGCTAATAACACGTGACGAATTAAACATTGATGACAGTGCCACAGAAAATGAATGTATTAGATTGGTTAAACAAAAACAAGCTGTTGAATTGACGACTTATTTTTCGGGACTGACTCGCGCTTGGCAAAAAATTGCCTATGCAGAGCAGCAACCCAGTGATATTGAAGCGCAACGATTATGTGAGGAATGGCAGCAACATTTTGGTTGAATACAAGGAATTCTAACAGGTTTTTTTTAAGTACTGAACCATGAATTTTCAGGTATTTTGGAGTCGCCCAGCTTAGCGAAGGACTCCAAAATGCTTCATGAACAGGTACTTAAAATAAGTTTGATAGCCATGGTTTATCCCTTCTTAAATATAATCCTTGTAGTTATTTTACACCTGAATTGACACCTCATGATTTGTTGTCATCTGCCTAAGGGTTTCTATAAGTGCTTGAGCTTTGAGCATAGTTTCATCGAATTCCGCTTCTGGATCAGAAAGCGCAACTATGGCACCTCCTACACCGATGGTCATTTCAGAGGGCGACATCACAGCAGTGCGGATCACAATATTTAGATCAATTGCGCCATTAAGTGCTAGAAATCCAATACTACCCGAGTAGATACCTCGCGCTTCTCTTTCGAGTTGGTCAATAATTTCCATGGTTCTTTTCTTAGGTGCCCCAGTCATGGAACCACCCGGAAAAGCCATGCGCACACAATCGACAGGGCGTATATCAGAACGTAAATGACCACGCACAATACTGACCATTTGATGAACCGTTGCGTACGTCTCAATATCCATCAATTTAGGAACTGTAACCGTACCCATCTCACAAACCAACCCTAAATCATTGCGTAACAAGTCAACAATCATCAAATTTTCGGCGCGATCTTTTTCATGGCGACGCAAATTTTCCTTCAACAATTGATCTTCTTCAGGCGTTTTACCACGCTTGCAGGTGCCCTTAATTGGCTTTGATTCCACCCACCTGTCTTTTGAAATGTTGAGAAAGCGTTCTGGTGAAGAACAAACGATTGATGTTTCATTAAAACGTAAAAAAGCGGCATACGGCGCAGGATTGTGCTGGCGTAGCAAACGGTAAAATGTCAACGGATCAGGTTGTTCCTTTGAACGTAAATGATTAGTCAGACAAATCTCATAACTTTCACCTCGCTTAATCTTATCAAAACAACACTCTATATCACTTAAATACCTTTCTTTAGGGCGACTCAGTTCAAAGACAATTGGATTGAGATTATTTGGCTTAATTTCAGGTGGTTTTGATAAATTTTGTAATTTATCTTCTACCTGACTAAACCACGTCATAGAATCTGTTGCATTACCTAAACAAACAAGGTAAAGAACCTTTTCTTGATGATCAAAAGCAATGACGCGATCAGCAAATAAAAAAGTCGCATCAGGTAATGGTGAAGTATGTGCACTCCCAGCTTTAAGTTCATAACCAAAGTAACCCACAAAACCACAGTTAAAGTCAAACGGCAACTCATCATTGGTGAAATAACGTTTATCAAGTTCCTCGCCCAAAAAGTCAAAAATAGTGCGTGTGTTTTGTAAAAGGGTTACTTTGCCGCTATAGTAATTGAGAAGAAAGCTGTGAGGACCACTAGCATCACCCATAAACGAAAATCGAGAAAAACCTGGCTCGACAAAACTACTATCAAGCCAAAAAGCCACCTTTGATGTGGCATAAAGTCCCATGAAAACATCCTCTGCCTCCCGAAAAAAATCAAGTTTCTGGGAACGAACTTCATAAATCGATTCACTCGGCTGAGAATGACCAGAGGGTATGACAGACAACGTCTTTGACCATTTCCTGCCCAACCCAAGCGGTTTCCAGAATTGACGTGTTAGATCACGAAAGTTTGCCAACAACTGCATCCCATAATCGGTGCAAATTGACTCAGGGTGAAATTGCACACCCCAAATCGGTTTATTTTGATGTTCTAAAGCCATTACAAGTCCTTCGGCAGTCCAGGCTGTTTTCTTGAGTGGCGTGGATAGCAAGTCCACAATCAATGAATGATAGCGTACAACAGAAAAAGGAGATGGAATGTTCTGAAATAGGGCTGAGGCATCATGGTAAATAAGGCTGAGGCGACCATGCATCACCTCTGGCGCTTCTTGAATTTTTCCGCCATAGCAATATCCAATCCCTTGATGACCTAAACAAACACCCAACAAAGGAACATCAGCCTCACGAATTGCTTGACTACAAATACCAAAATCTTGCTTGTTATTAGGGCTACCGGGGCCAGGCGAAATAATGATATTATCAAAATCCATTTTTTTGAGGGTTTCCCATGACACTTTATCATTGCGCACCACCAAAGGTTCTTCTCCATTGATTTGTCCCATCCTTTGATAAAGGTTAATTGTGAATGAATCATAATTATCAATGATTAGTGTTTTCATAATGTTCAAACCTGCACACTTAGCACATCATTTTCAGTGCATGCTATTCTATTGTGGAGTCCAAAATTGAAATCATAAACAACTAAGAGCGATTTTTTCTACATGGGCGGTTACGCCTTTTATGTTTGGACGAGCTATGGTTTAGCCTTTGTCGTCCTTGTTGCTAATTTGATTATTCCTTATAACCAGGAGCGCACGCTTTTGCGTACACTGGGTCGTAAATTACGGAGAAAAAATCGTGATAACAGTCAACCAAAAGCATAAAAAGCGTCTTGCCATTGTGCTATTGATGGTTATTGGTATTGGGGCTGCGGTTGCTTTGGCGATTGCAGCGTTTAGTGAAAATATGTTGTATTTTTTTAGCCCAAGTCAAGTGATGGCAGGAGAGGCACCCACAAATCGGGTGATTCGTGTGGGCGGCATGGTGAGTCAAGGGAGTGTACAGCGTGCTTCGGATAGTTTGGAGGTTAAGTTTAGTGTCACCGATTATAAACACACGATATTGGTACAATATACCGGCATTTTGCCTGATTTATTTCGTGAAGGGCAAGGAATTGTGGCGATTGGGCGGATGCAACAGGATGGCCATTTTTTGGCTGATGAGGTGTTGGCTAAGCATGATGAAAATTATATGCCACCCGAAGTCGCTGATGCTTTAAAAGAGGCTGAAAACAATCCACATGATAACTGATAACTGATAACTAATATGGTTCCTGAACTTGGACATTTTGCTTTGATTTTAGCCCTGAGCTTGGCTTTGGTGCAAACGATATTTCCGTTGATTGGCGCAGCGCGTGGTATGCCTAATTGGATGGGAGTTGCGCGCCCTGCAGCGGTGGGGCAGTTTGTTTTTATGGGTCTGGCTTTTGGTTGCTTGACTTATGCCTTTGTTAATAATGATTTTTCTGTCCTTTATGTGGCTAATCATTCCAATAGTGCGTTGCCACTGATTTATCGCTATGTGAGTGTTTGGGGTGGACACGAAGGATCTTTGTTGTTATGGACTCTGATGTTAAGTTTTTGGACAGTGGCTGTTGCTATTTTTAGCCGTAGTTTGCCACGCGCTATGGCTGCGCGAGTGATTGCAGTAATGGGGTTTATTAGCATCGGCTTTTTGCTGTTTATGTTGCTGACTTCTAATCCCTTTGAGCGTATTTATCCTGCGCCTATTGATGGTCAGGACTTAAATCCGTTGTTGCAAGATCCAGGTTTGGTAATACACCCACCAATGTTGTACATGGGTTATGTTGGTTTTTCTGTCGCGTTTAGTTTTGCGATTGCTGCCCTGTTAGGTGGCACGCTTGATAGCGCATGGGCACGTTGGTCACGTCCTTGGACATTGGTGGCTTGGGTATTTTTAACTTTGGGCATTGCTTTGGGCAGTTGGTGGGCTTACTATGAACTTGGCTGGGGTGGCTGGTGGTTTTGGGATCCCGTCGAAAATGCTTCTTTTATGCCTTGGCTCGTTGGCACCGCTTTAATTCATTCTTTGGCTGTCACCGAAAAGCGCGGGGTGTTTAAAAATTGGACGGTGTTATTGGCTATTATCGCCTTTTCGCTCAGTTTGTTAGGGACTTTTTTAGTTCGCTCAGGCGTATTAACTTCGGTACATGCGTTTGCGACGGATCCTGCACGCGGTGTTTTTATTTTGGCCTTTTTAGGGGTGGTGATTGGTTTTTCTTTGTTACTTTATGCTTGGCGTGCGCCAAAAGTTGGCAAAGGCGGGCATTTTGAGCCAATGTCAAAAGAAACTTTGTTATTGGTTAATAACATTTTGTTAGTCGTGGCTTGTGGCGCTGTGTTGTTAGGGACTTTGTATCCGCTTTTTATAGATGCCTTGGACATGGGTAAAATTTCGGTGGGTCCTCCCTATTTTTCCGTCGTATTTTTCTGGATTATGGCACCTTTGATGCTTTTGCTTGGAATTGGACCACTCATCCGTTGGAAAAACGATCAGTCGAAAAATCTGTTTATTAAGTTGCGCTATACCTTTATTGTCAGTATCGCGCTTGGGTTAATTTTGCCCGTTTCAATGATGGGCAAAGCCGGTTTAGTCGTTTTTCCTGGGATGGCGGCTGCGGTTTGGATTTTGTTGACGGCTTTACAAAATGTCCGTGAAAAACCTGGGTTACGCAATTTGCCGCTCAGTTTTTATGGCATGACGCTTGCCCATATTGGTGTGGCAGTCTTTGTTGTTGGTGTTACTTTATCCAATGCCTTTAGCATTGAAAAAGATGTACGTATGGCGCCTCAAAAATCTTTAGAGTTAGGTGGTTATAGCTTTATTTTTGAAGGTACACAATCTGTGAAAGGTCCTAATTATGACGCGCATCTAGGGCTCATTAGGGTGCAGAAAGGAGAGGAAAAAATTGCGGTATTGCATCCTGAAAAACGGGTTTATCGGGTACAAAGAATGCCCATGACAGAAGCTGCCATTGATTGGGGTTTTACCCGTGACATTTATGTGGCGTTAGGTGAACCTTTGGATAATGGCGCATGGAGTGTACGTGTTTATTATAAGCCGTTTATTCGCTGGATTTGGTTAGGTGGATTATTGATGGCGTTGGGTGGATTTTTAGCGGCCTTTGATAAACGTTATCGTCGTATGGCAAGCCGTGATATGAAAGCTGCTTTAGCGTAGTTGTTAGGTGCAAAGCGCAGCGACGCTTTGCACATTTTTGCACGAAAGGAAAAATTATGTTCAGGTATTTACTCCCTTTAGCCATTTTTGTCGTCTTATCTGTTTTTTTATATATGGGTTTGAGTTTAAATCCGCGTGATATAGGCTCTACCCGGATTGATAAGCAAGCGCCCAATTTTACGCTACCACAACTTATTGATACCGATAAAACGTTTAGTAATCAAGAATTTATTGGAAAAGTTTCACTTTTTAATGTGTGGGCTTCTTGGTGTGCTACTTGTCGTTATGAGCATCCATTGTTAATGCAATTGGCTAGAGAAGGCTATCTCATTTATGGCTTAGTTTATAAAGATACAGTCAAAGAAGCTAAAATGGTGTTGGCAAAAGATGGTAATCCTTATGTTGTTAATGCTTTTGATGAGAAGGGACAAGTTGGTATGGATTGGGGTGTGACGGGAACTCCTGAAACTTTTGTTGTTGATAAGCAAGGAATTGTGCGCTATAAACGCACCGGGCAATTGACTGTTGAATTATTGGAGCAAGAAATTAAGCCGTTGATTTTGGAGTTGGAGAAGCAAGGGGTTGGTAACAGTATTGAGAGGCTGTTTTGGAAAAAAATGAGAGAAGACTCT
>CAYFOB010000127.1:2052-8824 GCA_964344525.1 uncultured Thiomargarita sp. | reverse complement strand
TCACAGTTCAAATTATTTAGGGACATGTCTAATGTTTCAAGTCAAAAAAAATGGCCTATTTTTTGACCCACTGTGAAAAATTACCTTTATTGCCGCTGCCACCATCATTATAGCCCGCCTCGTAAGCCTCAGTAACACGTTGCTCCTCACGCATTGGGTTTTGTAAATACCCCCCCATCCAACCAAGTGCATATTCGCGGTCCACCTGCATATTTTCCATTTCAGTGACAGCATTATAGTAGGTTTGATCCATTATCTTAATACCTCTTTTAAGTCGTGGTTAAATAAAATTTCATCAACAAATATCCACATGCGGACATAAAATGTCTACATTTAAAGATTGTGGTCTGCTCTTTATCACATCAAAGGCATTTAGGGTGACTTGCTAGCATGACTGTAAAAGTATAAAACTAATATTAGAATATTGTAAAGTATTGACATATTATGGTTGTAATTTTTAGTATAGCCACTGCTAATACCATAGCTTTTTAGTAAACTAAATAACCATGAAAACAGCAGAAGATTTAATTACTGATTGTCTAAAAACAGTTGATGAAATTTTTCCATGGGATTTACAAGAACTTATGGAAAGACAACCATCCCTGCAGCTACTTGATATACGCGAGCCCTATGAATTTGATGCATTGCACATCAAAGGCTCTATGAATGTACCACGCGGTATTTTAGAACAAGCCTGTGACTACGGCTATGATGAAACGGTGCCTGAACTCGTCAGGGCACGAGACAAAGATATTATTGTGATTTGCCGTTCTGGTAAGCGCAGTGTTCTAGCAGTGCATACGATGCAAATAATGGGTTACCAGTCAGTGAGGTCCCTAAAAACCGGAGTAAAAGGTTGGAATGATTATGAACTGCCCTTGCAAAATATTCAAGAGCAATCAGTAGATATTGATGATGCTGATGCCATACGGGCTCCCCACGTTAGACCTGAGCAAATGCGCCCTCGGTCTTAAGTCTTGCACCGCCTTTGACGCGAGATGCTCAGGGGCGGAGTCAACATCGTAAATTAAATTATATATCCATTTACCAATATTATATATTAATTAATATATATAATATTAGAATATTATTAAATAATAATTTAAAAGGCCACATTTTAGTCTAGTTATTGGTAATATCCTATTATTTGAATAAGGCTTATAACCATGAAAACAGTAAAAGATTTACTTGCAAATTGCAAAAAAACGGTCGATGAAATTTTGCCATGGGATTTACAAACGCTTATGGGCACAGACTTCCCCCCGCGACTACTTGACATACGCGAACCTTATGAATTTGATGCGCTACACATTAGAGGTTCGATGAATGTACCGCGCGGTATTTTGGAGCTTGCTTGTGACTATGGTTATGATCACACACGCCCTGAGCTGGTTACAGCACGGCATAAAGATATCGTTGTGATTTGCCGCTTTGGTCAACGCAGCCTTTTTGCGGCTCATACGATGCGAATGATGGGTTATCAGTCAGTGAAATCCTTAAAAACGGGCGTAAAAGGCTGGAATGATTACGAATTGCCCTTACAAAATATTCAAGAGCAATTGGTAGACACCGATGAAGCCGATAGCTTACTGGCACCGAAAGTTAGCTATGAACAAAAACGACCTTGATTTCAGGTTTTGGAGTACAAAGCAACGCTTTGTACTCTACAACTCGTTTTAGCTTGATGCTAGCGCTTGCACTCGGCGCCGCCGCAATTCCTCTCCTATCGCCGCTCCTTTAAATCCATCCGCTAACACAGCAGCAACGCTCACATTTTGGGCGATTTCAAAAGCGCGACGAAATTGCTCTACCTGGGGATCACCAATGCAATCGCAAGCCAGCAAAAATTGTTCAAATCGTTGGGGACGACGAAAAGCGTCTAAGCTTTGTAAGGTGTTGAGTAAAGTTTCAGGCGAAAGCCCGGCTACGCGGTGGTAGCGTGCCACTAACTCCGCTAAATCACGATATTGGGTTGGTACACGGTAGCGTTGGCACAAGCTTTCTATGAGTTCTATCCTATCAACCAAATTATGAATTAACACAGCAAATACCACTTGTGTATCACTCGTCAATTGTTGTGCTTGTTGCAAATGATGCTCAACCTCAAAAAAACGATCAATTTCAGGAAAAATCCGCGCCAACGCGCCACAACTTTGTAAAACTTTGAAAAAAAGGTGTACTTTTTTTTCGCCCAATGCCCGCACAGTTTCCTGCCACACCCGCTCTGCTACTAGGGCATCCACCTCGCCATCGTTGACCATTTTGGTCATTAAAGCTAAAGTTTCATCAGCGACGCGAAAACCAAATCTAGCTGCAAAGCGTGCAATGCGCAAAATTCGCACGGGGTCTTCCACAAAGGCGGGGGAAACATGCCGCAAAATACCTGCCCGTAAATCCGTTAAACCATTAAACGGATCAATCAATTGTCCATCACTATCTAGCGCCATTGCATTAATGGTCAAATCACGTCGCCGTAAATCATCTTCTAAGCTAACATCAGGGGCAGCATAAACGGTAAAACCGGTATAACCAGGCATTGTTTTACGCTCGGTGCGTGCCAATGCGTATTCTTCATGCGTTGTTGGGTGCAAAAAAACGGGAAAATCGCGCCCAACTTGTGTGTAGCCTAGTTCTAAAAGCATTTCTGGCGTTGCGCCAACAACTACCCAGTCTTTATCCTTATTTGGATAACCCAGATATTTATCACGCACAGCGCCACCAACTTGATATATTTTCATTTTTTTTTGAAAAACTCATTTTGGTCATATCGTAAATGTACACGCAATTGGCGAAATGTGTCTACATCCAAAGCATCTGGAAAAATGATCAGAGCGTCACTATTTTGAGTGACTCTTAAGATGACTAGCTGCGGATGGTTGTAACTGTCTTTTACCCTTTGCGTTTTTTGCTCCGAGGGTAATTGCACTTTGATATAACCCATTTCTTTGTCATAGCGCAAGACACATCCATACAGTGGGTGATTAATCAGTAATAAATGTTTGCGTGTGACATGTAAAGTGCTGGCTAATACTAATAATCCTATGCAAAATTTGACGGTGAGAGGCAACATCAATGGTAGCAACAATAACAATCCCCCACAGTGTATTAGCATCAGTACAAGCGCAAAACGTTTAGAAAAGCGTGGTTTAATACATAAAGGAGCAAACATGATGCTGCAGTATGCTAAGATTAGTAGTTAATTTTTAACTGAGAGATGGATTGTGGAATCACCTATTGTTGTCGCCACTTTGGTATTTGTGAGTATTTATTTTATATGGTATTTAATTCGTGTGTTTGCTGATTTTTTTTTGGTGGGGATTGCACTCAGTAGCGCTGTATTGGCTTATTATATTCCAAATTTTTATCCGACAATTCGCATCTTATTGAAAGAATCTGGTCTTTCAAATCTTATTGGTATGACTTTTTTGCCCGCTCAACCAGATACTGGGGCTATTTTTATCATAGCAGGCTTAATTGTTGCCTTGGCGGTACTGATTTCCATACCAATTTTACCGTTTTCAGCAACCTATCGAATCATGTTTGGTGTAGAAGGTCCTGTGTTTAAACGAAGGGAGGCTAAAGTCCGAGCTTGGATTATTGAAGAAGTCCAACGTTATCAGCAATCGCCTCAAGAGGAACGAGTTGTTAGCGATGGATTATCTAACGCCAGCAATCTCAAAAGTCAATTCAAAAAATTGGGATCATCCATGACGGATTTTTGGGACAAATTCAAAAATAATCGTTTCAAATAAATAATAGACAATGAAAAGCGTGACTGTGATTGACTATGGCATGAGCAATCTACACTCTGTTAGCAAAGCCTTAGAACATGTGGCAGGGGATGATTGGCAAGTATCGGTCAGCAACAAGGCTGATGTGATACTCCATGCAGATAAAGTTGTCTTTCCGGGGCAAGGCGCGATTGGTCATTGCATGACTTTGCTCAACCAAAGCGGTGTCGCTGAAGTCATTAGACAAGCCCTAAATGATAAACCCTTCTTAGGTATTTGTCTTGGTTTACAAACCTTATTGACCAGCAGTGAGGAAAGCGGTGGAACAGGAGGTTTTGATTGGGTTAATGGAACAGTGCGTCGTTTTAACGGCGAGCGTCTCAAAATTCCCCACATGGGTTGGAATCAAGTCCAACAGACACAATCCCACCCTTTATGGAAGGGAATACCAAATAATAGCAGATTTTATTTTGTACACAGCTATTATGTTGATCCATCGATTCACGATATTGTGGCAGGAAGTACACCTTACGGGGGCATTGATTTTACATCCGCTGTGGCGCGAGACAATGTTTTTGCTGTCCAATTTCACCCCGAAAAAAGTCAACATGTTGGATTAACTTTATTAAAAAATTTTTTACAATGGTAATTTTATAGGAGAGGCACTTTGGCTAATTCTGCTCAAGCAACAAAACGGGCTCGCCAAGCTGAAAAACACCGTCAACATAATGCGAGCCAACGCTCTATGTTGCGTACTTACACAAAGGCAGTGGTTAAAGCCATTGCAGGCGGTGATCAAACGGCAGCGCAAGCTGCTTATAAAGCGGCAGTACCCATCATAGATCGTATGGCTAACAAAGGATTAATTCACAAAAATAAGGCAGCTCGCCATAAAAGGCGTTTAAATGCCCATATCCTTGCTATGCAAGCGGCTTAAAATATCATTGGGACGCTGGTGCGTCCCGAAAGAAACCCACCATTTTGCCGAAGAAAAGTAGCCAAACCACGTTATCCTAAAGCTTCCAACCCAAACTGCGCAGCTACAAATCTTGTGAGGCATAAAAATCTGCAACAAATTTTTCTAGCCGTTGCTTAACAATCGCCTTTCGCAACCCTTGCATTAATCTTTGATAATAATGTAAATTATGCAACGTATTTAAATGTGAGCCTAATATTTCCCGCGTTTTGTCTAAATGATGTAAATAGGCGCGGGTGTAATTTTGACAAGTATAACAACTACAATTAGGATCAAGCGGTGTTGTGTCGTGTCGATGTTGGCTATTGCGAATCCGTACCACGCCTTGGCTGGTAAATAAGTGTCCATTTCGCGCATTACGGGTAGGCATCACGCAATCAAACATGTCTATACCATAGCGTACCGCTTCGACAATATCTGCCGGTGTTCCCACGCCCATCAGATAGCGCGGCTTATTAGGCGGTAATTGTGGCGCTAGGCTTGCCAAAATGCGATGCATGTCTTCTTTTGGTTCTCCCACTGATAATCCACCAATTGCATAACCGTCAAAACCAATATCTATTAACCCCGCTAACGAGGTTTGTCGCAAATCCTCATACATGCCCCCTTGCACAATACCAAACAAAGCCGCGGGATTATCACCATGCGCTATTTTTGAACGTGCCGCCCATCGCAAAGATAATTCCATTGAGTCACGCGCCCCCGTAAAAGTGGCAGGGTAAGGTGTACATTCATCAAATATCATCACAATGTCTGCACTTAATGCCCGTTGCACCGCCATTGATTCTTCGGGACCTAAAAATACTTTAGCCCCGTCTATTGGTGATCGAAATGTGACACCTTGCTCGTTAATTTTCCGCGTTTCTCCCAAACTAAAGACTTGAAATCCGCCCGAATCGGTCAAAATGGGCATGTCCCAATGCATAAATTCATGCAAACCACCATGGGCAGTAATAACATCGGTGCCTGGGCGCAACATTAAATGAAAAGTGTTGCCCAAAATAATGTCAGCCCCAGTAGCACGAACCTGTTCCGGTGCCATGGCTTTGACGGTACCGTAAGTGCCAACAGGCATAAAAGCAGGCGTTTCTACTGTGCCACGTGGAAAATGTAAACGGGCGCGACGGGCAAAACCGTCGGTTGTTGGGTATAGCTCGAAGTGCATATTTAGAGTCGTTTTTTTTAAATGATACGTTGGCTCAAATCATAGTATAATGAGCTCAAAAAATAAATCAGGCCCTTATCAGTTATCAATCACTTTTCAAGAAGAACGTCAAGTGGGGCAAAAAATGTATTTGATAACTGATAACTGAAAATTAGGATGTTTTTATGAATAAAGCGCCAAATCATAGTGAAGCTGTGTTGGCTTACCATAATCGTACTAAGCATCATTTTGATCACTACGCTAGAGGTCCTGCCTATATTAATTGGAAGGCGCAGCCCGATTCTTTTCGTCGGTATGCTGGCACTAAGCGCTTTGAATTGCCGCTGGTTGCTGATACTTTAAAATGTGCTTTTGTCGATTTATATCAACCCAAGGCTATTGCAGAACAACCGATGACTTTGAAAAATCTGGCGGCTTTATTAGAACTTTCTTTGGGTATTTCGGCTTGGAAAGAATATGGGGGGGATCGTTGGGCATTGCGTTGTAATCCCTCCAGCGGCAATTTGCATCCGACAGAGGGCTATGTCGTGCTGCCTGATATGAATCATATTCCAGCAGGGGTTTATCACTATTCGAGTCATGATCATGTTTTAGAGCAGCGCGGTGTTCTTGGAGAAAATAGTGCAAAAAATCTAGCAGCAGCATTGCCCACGTGTAGTTTTTTGCTTGGTTTAAGTTCTATTCCTTGGCGCGAAAGTTGGAAATATGGCGAAAGAGCCTTTCGTTATTGCCAGCATGATATTGGGCACGCTATTGCAGCTATCCGTTATGCTGCTGCTGCTTTGGGCTGGACGGTGCTTTTGTTAGACAATTGGGCTGATAAAGAAGTCCTTGTCACGCTTGGCTTAGATGAGGATGAAGATTTTAATCGCACCGAGCGCGAAGTGCCAGAGGTAATGT
>CAYFOB010000127.1:1355-2042 GCA_964344525.1 uncultured Thiomargarita sp. | reverse complement strand
CAGGGAAAGCCAAACGTTTATCAGGCAATTCGATAGTTTCAGCAATGACAAACATCACATGGGCAGGTAAAGCCAATCTCTTAGATCCACATCATCACTATGAATGGCCCCTCATCGATAACGTGATTGATGCGACAATCAAACCAGCCACAGAAGAAACAAATTGGATCCCCCCTTTGTTACCCCCCCTGTTGCCTATTTCTTCTAGTCGAAGTGCCGCAGTTCTTATTCGTCAACGCCGCAGTGCCCAAATGTTTGATAATACGACACAGCTCAGTACAGCGGCATTTTATCGTTTATTGGATAGTACGCTACCGCGCAACGGCGCTGCCCCTTGGGATGTGTTTCCTCATGTGCCACGTATTCATTTGATTTTATTTGTGCATCGAGTGAGAGGTTTATCGCCGGGGCTGTATATTTTTTTACGACGCTTGGGTGTTGAGGAAGAATTACATGCAGCTTTATTGAGCGAACATTTTGAGTGGAAAAAGCAAGCGCATTGTCCCGCACATTTACAATTTTATCAATTAGTGAGTGGAGATGCACAAAAGATTGCCCACCAAATTTCTTGCCATCAAGAAATTGCTGCTGATAGTGCTTTTAGTTTGGGCATGTTAGCGGAGTTTGAGACAAGTTTGAACAAAGGACCTTGGGGCTACAGACAATTATTTTGGGAAGCGGGTATTA
>CAYFOB010000127.1:0-1345 GCA_964344525.1 uncultured Thiomargarita sp. | reverse complement strand
TGGTGCCCGCGCTACGGGCATTGGATGTTATTTTGATGATGCTGTTCATAGCTTGTTAGGTTTAATCGGCACACGTTATCAAAGCATGTATCATTTCACTGTTGGGGCACAAGTATATGATAAACGTCTCCAAACCTTGCCCCCTTATGCACATTTACAAAGGGGAGCGGCTCAAGAATCCGGTGCCCAATCATAGCGGCTTCCCGATTCATTTTCCCAACGAAACTTTTGACTCTTTGGCTCATGCTGCCAACTAAAGCGGTGATTAGGCTCGTTTTGCCAGTTAAAGCTTTGATGATGTTTAGGCTCGAACTGCCAGTTGAAACTTCGATGATGGTCAGGCTCTGATTGCCAGCTAAAGCTTTGACGGGTTGATTTTCTGGGTTTTCGTGTTGAGTTCATTTTTTTTGAATTTGGTAGGACTTTTGGAGTCCAAAATTTATTTTGGACTCCAAAATGTCTCTAGTCAGCTTAACCATCTATAAAAGTATATGTTTTAAGGCGATAGCGCCACCCTTGCAACAAATAGGATTCATCTCTTGGCGCATTTTGTACGCGACGTTCAAGCAGTTTGTTTGCTGTTTGAACAAATTCAACGATGATATCATCAGACTTATTCGGCATATTTTTTAACACCTGCAATAGCCCCCAACATTGATTGTTATAGCAATCCTTTGGCGCAGTGCCCAATCCGTTGAAAATGACATAATCAATTAAGGCATAAATACCAATTGGCGTTTGCGCTATACGATCAAATTGTCGATGCATGTATTTTGGTAAAGCCTGTTCTAAGCGCATGAGAAGAAATTGCACTTGTTGGGGGATGGTGTTTTTAAGCAGGTTGCGCAAATAAACCATTCTAGCCGTTTTTCTATTTTGATAGAATTCTTTACGCGATTTCCAAGGACAATTGTGGTTTTTTTGCAACCAAAAAGGCACTTTAATCCCTTGATGTTGTAAAAAAGCAACAAATTGGGGAAAAGTGCCTCTAGGAATGGGCTTTCCACCTCGTGGATGCCAGGGAAAATGACCAATACCTAACGAGGCAAAATTTTCACCCTTTTTCCAAACCGTGAGTTTTTCTACCTTACCAAATCCCTCATTCATCCAAATTTTTTTCCCAATTAATGCGGCATCATCCTTGTTAACAGGGGTGCGTGGTGGTTTGTGCGGTTGCACAATGGGCTTGGGTGGCCATTTATTTTCTGGCTTAGGTGGCGGTTCACTTGAGCAGGAGACTATTAGCAGCGCTAAAAAAATCGTTTTTGAAGTAAAATTATGCACCATAATTTATACTCGATGTTCAAGTTAGTTAATTAGAATATTATGATATTTTAATAAAAAT
>CAYFOB010000126.1:0-8948 GCA_964344525.1 uncultured Thiomargarita sp. | reverse complement strand
CAATTTAAAACAATCATCCTCTCGTGTCATCCAATCAATCAGCTTGGCAGGCGCACCAGTTGTATTCAGGATTGCTGAAATGATAAGATTAGTATCAATCACAACACGTAAAATATCAAACATTTTACCCACCAATAGAATTTCGGTATTTTTTGATCGCCTCTTCAATAGTTTCCTCAGAAATCCCACCGTTTTGATGTACTTCCGTTCTAATAGAAGTTATATCTTCAAGTAGTAGTTCTTTCCAACCATATTTTTCGTGTAATTTTAAGAAGGAGACTATTGCATTTTGCCAATTCCCATTATAGCGTTCTTGAACAACATCTCTAAAACGGCTTTCAATATCTGTTCGCAAATTGATTGACAACATATTGCACCTTTATCAATATAAATTTGATATAGCTTTGCGTGATTACTCGTGCTGCGATTTCATCCAGAGAGCGCCAGGGGCTTGTTTGTGCTAGTAATCGTTTATAAACGTATTCAGGTAAAGTTAGGGTAATGGTGTGATCCATCATAATCATTTCCATAGAGTGTGAAGAAACAAACGTTTCACAATGCAACACTCTGTAAAAAATTGTAACAAATCATTTTCAAACACTTAATATTAAAAGACTAATATTATGTACCATAAATGAAACTGTAACATTTTGCAACAAAGCCTATCACTGACTTTTCTCTCAAAGATTCTAAAAAAAAGAATAAAAACAATATTTTATCTCTATTTTTCAACGTTGGCACGAAACCTGCTTTATTAAGAGCGAGTGTAACCTTGACACAGGTCATGTGAAAAACCTTTATTCCTGCATGCCATTTACTCCTAAGCAAATTAATGAGTTAAGGTTACACTCCCTAATATTGTTGACAAACTCATTCATAGTAATGGTGACTTTTGCTGAAAAGAGAAAATTTGAAACCGCTTGCCCTAAACAAGTCCTACTTGTGTGTAAAAAAGGGCAGCTGCAAGAACAAACATTGCATTATGCCCTGAATCTTTGCCAAAGAATCGGCGCAACTTTGGATATTCTCTACTTATCAACCGCACAACAATGCTTTGAAGCGTTAGTGCGTTATGTCAAAAAACAAACAACCATTACTTGCACTGTGATGAGTAGTGTTGATGGCTTGGACATAACTAACCAGTGGACAATAAGCGGTTGTCCGCTCATTATAGTCAAAGAATCTGTTTTAGGAAATATTAATTAATGCCAAAACGTAAAACGAAATTTATCAATGTTTTTTTATGGGGCATTTTAGTGGTGGTGCTCTACACCAGCCTCTATGTTAGCGAAACTCAACTCATTCAATGGACAGCGCAGGGAAGGTGGACTTTTTTTGTGCCAATTACCATTGCTTTTCTGTTTTCTTTCGCACATGGACATTTTACAGGAGAATTTTGGGAGGTTTTAGGCATCAAACCAAAACTTTCAGGAGACAAAAAATAAGTGGAATCTTTCATTGACTTACAATTTATTCACGTTCTTTACCTTTTTTTAGTTGGTTTTGTTGGAGGATTAGTCAGCGGTTTTATTGGTTCTGGCGGTGCTTTCGTACTCACGCCAGCAATGATGAGTCTAGGGGTACCAGGAATTGTCGCTGTAGCAAGCAATATGTGCCACAAGTTCCCCAAAGCTCTGGTGGGTGCCCTTAAACGAGCAAAGTTTGGGCAAGTTGATTTTAAATTGGGACTGATTTTTGGTCTCTTTGCCGAAGCGGGCGTGTTGATAGGTGCACAGGTACAGGAGCATATTCGTGAGAGTTTTGGTAACGCAGGTTCTAACCTGTATGTCAGTTTAGCTTTCGTGGTGATATTGGGCACTGTGGGGACTTATGTACTATATGATGCGTGGAAGTCTCGCCGTGAAAATACGACGGATTCTGAGGAACAAACCAGTCGATTAGCGCGCTGGGTGCAATCTATCCATATTCCAGGCACTATGATGTATTTCAAAAGCTTGAAAGCAAAAGTGTCGTTATTGTTTATTCTGCCATTAGGGTTTGCAACTGGGATGTTAGCTGCTACCATCGCGGTAGGTGGTTTTATTGGAGTACCTGCAATGATTTATGCCTTGGGAGCCCCTAGCTTGATGGCTTCAGCGACGGAATTAGTGGTTGCCTTCGTTATGGGTATGGGGGGAACTATCAAATTTGCTTGGAGTGGTTTTGTAGACATTCGTTTAGCAATGATTATTTTGGCGGGCTCATTGTTTGGTGTCCAGTTAGGCGCTATAGGAACAACTTATGTTAAACCATATATGATCAAATTGGTAATGGGAACGATTATGGTCATCGTGCTATTCAGCCGCGCCCTTATGGTCCCTGTTTATTTATCCCAACTTGAAATGATTGCCACCCTAGACAAGGGTATTGAACAAATTCTGAGCAATACCAGCTTTGCCATTATGGTATTTGCTTTAGCCTTGGGCGCTGTGATTATATTGGGTGCCATGTGGCAGGGTAGAAGGACAGAAAATGTGCTGGCAACAGCCGAAGGGTAAAATATGACAACAACACCTTTAGGACAGCTTAAGAAAATTCTCTTAGCCACTGACGGCTCAGAGTTTAGTGCCGGGGTTGAACGGGAAGCCATTAATTTGGCGAAAATCCGAAAGAGTCACTTGTCTATTATGTCTGTGGTGAATGCTTACCCGGAAGATGACGCACTAGCCCTCCAGCTCCTGATAGAAAAGGCGGAACAAAAAGCGAATAGCTACATGGACAGTATAAAATCCAAAGCGATTGAGGCTGGTGTAAGCTGTGAAAATCTGCTACGCCACGGCGAAGTGCCCTACCAGGCAATCGTGGATACGGCAGAAGAGCAAGAAGTTGATCTGATTGTCATGGGTAGACATGGCAAATTGAATATGATGCGGTTTTTGATTGGTACGAGCACTGCTCAAGTGATTGGTCAAGCCCATTGTAGTGTATTGGTTACGCCGAGAGCCGCCAAAATTGAGGGGAGAAATATTCTACTGGCAGTGGATGGTTCACCTTACAGTGAATTAGCCGCCACAGCCACAGCCACGTTAGCAGGTGATCTCAATGCACCGGTTATGGTGCTTTCTGTGGTTCACAGCGAGCATAAGGAAAGCCGTCGTCAGGAAGCAGAAGTTGTGGTTGAGCAAACACGTCAGCGTTTAGAAAATGCCGGCGTTCGTGTCACAAGTCGAGTAATGACTGGCAGATACGCTAAAACGATTATCGAAACAGCACAGGAAATCGATTGTGATCTGATTGTCGTGGGTAGCCATGGACGGACAGGCTTAAAAAAACTATTGCTTGGAAGCGTTTCAGAGCGGGTGATTGGTTTAGCTTCATGTGCGGTATTAGTGGTAAAAGGATAAAAACAAGATGACTCATGTAAAAGTTTTGGGATTCACCGAGAGAACAGATATTGTTATCAAAGAAAATGTAAAGGCTATAAAAAAAATTATAGCCCGATACAAAAAAAGAAATCTAAAAACGGTGGATTATTTAGAGGTATTGGAAATCAATGATCACAACCTAAAAGATTTTTTAGTGGTTGTTAGCACACAGATTGCTGGTGAAACCCGTATACTCAGCGTGCAATATCGCAAAAAACCCATTTTGTTGAATATTGTCAATCAGTTTCGCAAACTTAAAAGCTTTCTCAAAGAAGTCACAATGGCTCAAAAAGAACTTGGAGTCAATACAGAAATTAAAGAATGGATGCGTTAAACTGGGAGCAATTAAATATGTCGCCAAGGGTTTTAGAAAATGGCAAAATTTCCCAAGAACAGATAGAAGAAGTTGTAGGTATTGCATCACAAAACCTCAAAAACCTTATGGTGGATTATGAAACGCCTATTGAAATGCGGTTAGAGATTGCACTCAAACTTTTTGAAAATTTCAATACGACAAACTTTCGTCGCAAAGAGACTGTTGTTCATTGTCTGGAAAAAAATGCGCGTGATATTAAAAAAAATGCCCATAGACTTTCAGATATTAAGGCACTTTTAGATAAATTGTCATGAGGCTGTTGAACGTGCATGGGCTCAACAATAGAAACGCTAACCGCACAATCTCCAACGCTTCATCAAGGTACTTGATGAAGAGGAGGAGGCGGAAAGGGTTCGGCTTGGATTTCAAATAATACCAATCAAAATGAATCTCAACCAAAAAGTATTGCTGTTCATTTTTTCATCCAACTTTTTCAAGTACCATTTTTCATTTTGCGCTAAACAAATTAATGATGGGTATGCTGCTAATTCAGTGGGTTTAATGCATAACAAACCATTATCTGTTTTGGTTAACTTGCCATAAACCACAATTTGATCCGCATGATTGCACCAACTCTCCAATACTTTGTATTTTTGATATTTTATCCTGGCAGCCTGTTGCCAAAGGGCATGACTGTTTCTTGATTCAGTTGTTTTTTCATGTAGTAGAACATCTCCTTTGTCAAAAAATTTTGCCATTTCAACATGGACAATGTCTTTGCCCTCATAAATTTCTAATTGAGTCACTGGTGAAATTGTATTAAAAATCACTTTTTTGTTTTCTTCCATGCCTGTTGCTGGTTTTTTCTTTTTGGTTTGCCATAACGCCACGACTTTTATCCTGTAAAATGCACAGGATACTTTAGATATTGGAGATGAAAAAGCATTATCAGACTTGATGCGTCCACTGAATTTGACATAACAATCAATCAAGCCATTATCAAACGTGGGGATGTTGAGGAGATGCTGTTTTATTTTTTTTAAATCCCGCGTTTTACGATAAAGTTTTATAAAACCTATGAATAATAGGATCAGTATTATTGCAATAATAATCCACATGACTTCACCCGTTATTATTACCGTTATTATTGTTGTTGTTATTATTATTGTTGTTGCTATTCCATTCATAGCCAACGCTCCACTCTGAATTGCTTTGTACATCCTTTTTTAAAGCGCCTAAGTAGTACTCAGGATCAATACGGGTTACTTTTTCGCCATCAAACCGCAAGTAATTGGCATCAGTGAAATTATCAATGGTTTCTTCCACAAACTCCAAAGCATCGTTCGCAAAAAAATAAAGTGAAGAATGACGGAATAGCAGGTATTTATTACCCTGACTCACATAATCCCAAATGGTTTGCTTGAGACTGGTGGGCTCAGTAATAGCCGCTTGATTTAAAAAGAAATTGATTTTGCTATTTAACCTTGGGTTCATTTGTGCCGTTTTGAGTTGTAAATTCATATGAAACTCCAAAGAAATTCTAAATTCTGAAAGGGTAAATTGATCGCTTGAATGTGATAAAAAGCGTTTTTTTTGTGCTTTTCATAATGATATTCACGAAGCGATTTTGTGGTAAAAAATAAATTATTGCGTACGCCCTGTAAATATAAATTAGCCTGTAATTTAATAATAGCAGAAATATCCAGGGTATAATAGCCGTTGCTCAATTGAGATTGGGTAATCAAAGCATTTTTATAAAGGGAATAGTCAAAAATATGTTCCTGCTTGTTGCGGTTTTCATCTCCATAAACGACGGTGGTATCTCTTAATAGCATAATATGGACATAATTATTGATTTCATGTACGCTGGCAATAGAAAAAATGTCCTCTCTCACCCCTAAAATAATCTCACTTTGATGATCCAGCAGTTCAATGTCGTTTTCTGTTTTTAAAATGGGTGATTTGAGAAAATAGGTGATGCCATTGATTTTGAGGAAAAACAGCGCAGGGCTGTACAGTTGAGTCAATATTTTGTCTTTGGCTATTAAGGCGCTTAAGGTATTTTCATCCTCAAACAATTCGCGCGTGATGTAAGATTGTTTTGTTGGGTAAGTTTCTTTAAGCTTTTTAATATTATTGTGTAATAAAAATTGTTTGATGTAATGTTTGTCATAAAATGGTGGGTATTTATCAGGATTATCTTGATAAAGCGCTTTTTGCAATTTGCAAGTATAACTCTTTTTTAAATGAGCGGCTTCTCTAACAAAGGTACAGCCTGCATGACAATACCTGATATAAGCGCATTGCAAACACTCATCATCCAACTCCAAACGATTTTCATTGCGTTCAATCACTTTCCAGCCATTCGCAATAATAGCCTCAATCTCATCTTCAAACACATTGCCGTAGCGATATTGTAGTAAAGATTGCCCTCTGGGACATGAATAGACATCACCATTGCTTTGTAACAGAAAAAACTTATTACCACAGTTCACCGCTGAACAACAAAATTCTGGGGTAAATTCTTTAAACCATTCTGTTTTAAAGGCATTTTCCAAGTGGGTGCTTATAAAGGCGGCTTTTATTTTTTGATAAAATTGTACTTGTTCATCATTAGATAACATCTCGGTACCAGGTATTTTCTGGGCGAATTTTTCGTTATTTTTCTCAGAATCAAAGCCAAACATGATATTAAATCGGCTCATATCCAAGCCCATATCATCATGCAAAAATTTAATATCAGCAATAAAAGCATCAACGACTGGCAAATGTTCACGAGTCACCACACAAGAAATTTTTTTGTTATAGGGATAATGCGCCAAACGTTTAAGATTGGTGACAATACGATCCAAAGTACTATTACCTTTTTTATCTCGCCGATATTTGTCATGAAGTTGCAAAGGTAAATCCACACTACCGCTGATAGATACCTGATATTTTTTTAAAATTTCTTCATGTTTCTTAAAATTCAGTAAATTGGTTTTTATATGCAACGGATTCACTTTAAAACCTAATTGGTTAATTTGTTCCGCATAGTGGGCATAATGGCTTTTGGCAATGGTAAACAGCGCCTCTAAAGTGTGACTTGGTAAGGTGGTGACTTCGCCACCATGAAATGACAGATTAAATGGTAGATATCCAGAGGCTAACAATTTTTCCAAAGTCACGTTAAGTGTATTAATCACTTTTTCAGGATCTATTTTTTGTTCTGTTAAGCGCCCTAAATAGCAATATTGACAGCTCATATTGCAAAAAATTGTGGGGGCATAGAGTAAATGAATGGGCTTTTTGAGTTTCATGTCTATATAGTGCCTTGGTGGGTAGTCGATTTCCCGAAACTTTAAAGTGTACTTAGGCTTTTGGCAACTTTAAATTATCCAATACCTTATCTAATTGTTCTTTAAATTGAGCTAAACTCGGCATATCTATGATTTGCTCAATATCTATTTGTCCTTCGTCTATTTTTTTGTTGATTAATTCTCTTGTTGCATCTTCACCAAGATGTTTTGCTAATTGTTTTTTTAAGGAATTGGGAGAATTATCATTTCCTGATTCGTATTCAAGTTTATTACAATTTTGGTACTTTTCTCGCAAAGCACATAAAAGCCATGCTTCAGACTTTGGGTTAGGAATCATTGGAATTCCATTTACCATTTTTTCAGTTTCAAAACCATCTAACATGGACTGCCATTTTTTTTGCCATTCTCCTCTACCAGAACTCGCTGTACCATCAGCATCTCTAAACAAAACAGGGATTACTGTTGTCTCATGGCGTTTATCACTTTCTTCCTTGGCTAATAAGGCTAAAGCTCTTGCATTTTTAAAGAAATAACCGGTTTCCTTTTGCTGCTTTTTCCCTGAAGATGATTTTAAACTTTTGGCTTTTTTTGCGAGCTGCCATTTTTGAAAAATTGTGTACTGCTCGCATTCAATTAAGGAATAATGACTACGTCGAATGATCCACTGATCAATCAACTTAGTCATTGGACCAATTTGATCATTTTGAATGCCTATATCAGAGGGTCCTTCGCCACTTAGCACTAAAAACATCATAATCCCCTTTTTTTCAGCAAAGTAATTTCTTCAACCAATTGAGTTAACAATGTATCATCATACACTTCACCTGGCCCCATAACCGTCAATTTTTCACGTAAAGAAGGAATATCGAATAAGCGTATAGCTTGTGTTGCTCCATTTTGTTCCTTATATAGGTAGACAACACCCTTAATTGCAATATCATCTTCAAGATAATTTAAAACCATGGGACTATGAGTTGTCAAAAGCATTTGGGGGCGTGTTTCAACTAAAGTGTCCATCAAGAATTCAATTAATTCGGGATTAATGCCATTTTCTATTTCATCAAGTAACAAAAAACTTTGTGCCAATGATAATTGAGCAAAAATGGCAAGCAAACGAAGAAAACCATCAGCGATATGTCGTGATTCTATTTCTAATGTCTGCGCATTAAATTGTTCTTGAATCATTAATTTTTTTAAACCAGAACGCATTTGAGAGACATTAAACTGTTTAAAATTTGGATTAATTTGAGACATTTTTTTTTGAACAAAATCTCGTTTCTCTAAATGATGCAAAAATGCAGATAATCCCTCTCCTCCTAAACCTAAACTTTTAGTTGCACGTAGAGCCTGTTTTTTTAGGAATTCTGGTTCTAAAAGTTCTAGTGTCAATAAACCTTCAAAAAATTTTTTGAAGGTTAATATTTCTTGAGTTAATTGAGACTCCTTAATTTGTGAAATTAATGAGCCTTGATAATCAAAATTAATCGGCTCCCTTGATTTTTGCTCATTCAAAGATTGAATACGGTATTCTCCGTTTTTAACTTCAAAAATTAAATTTTTGTTCCAATGTATTAGCTCAGAAGTACAACGCAGGATACGACAATTAAAGCTGGCAGTCCAATTCACCTCAAAATTGTTAGTATCAAACAATAAAACTTCAAAATTAATGTTCTGCTTAGCCGTCAATTTTGACTTAAGCTCAGAGGCTTTCCACTGCCGTTTTTCTAACCATCCATTGAAATCACCTCGAATTTGTTGATACAAAAAATCAAAGAATTGTAAAACGGTTGATTTCCCTGAACCGTTAAGTCCAACTAAACAATTGAACTTTTCTAAAGGTAACTCAAAATCAACTAAAGATTTGAAATTATTAACTTTTATCTTTTTTATTTTCATCTGACCCCCCCACTTAAATCAATGCCATTAAGTTAATAAAAAAAACTTTAAAAACAAACTATTATACTGTAG
>CAYFOB010000125.1:6669-9005 GCA_964344525.1 uncultured Thiomargarita sp. | reverse complement strand
TTTCTGAAAAGGTAAAGAGTCTTCTCTCATTTTTTTCCAAAACAGCCTCTAAAACCTTTTTCAATGAAAGCCAAAGCTTGAGGACCATTATTTGCTTGAACAATGTAATAGTTTTGGAGGGATAAATAGTTTTTAAGTACCTGTAAGTTGACAGGTTCATCATCCACAATCAAGATTTTAAATTGGTCCTTTTTCGTTCCAGCGACTGGATTGTCAGTTGTCGTTTCTGCAAGGGGAACCTGAACTTTTGAGAACGGCATATTGAGAACTTGAGAAGGTGCTTTTGAAATGGGTAGAGTGAAAAAAAATTGTGAACCCACGCCGATTGAGGATTCAAGCCAAATCTTGCCGCCATGTAATTGAACTAATTGCCTGGTAACTGCTAAGCCTAAACCACTGCCACCGTATTCTCTTGCAGTAGAACCGTCGCCTTGTTCAAAAGAGTCAAAAATGCGTTCAAACTGATTTTTTTCGATACCAATGCCTGTATCTGAAACGGTCACTTCTAAAAAGTGATCAACCACTTTAGCCGAAATTTTGACCTGACCACTTTCCGTGAATTTAATGGCATTACCAATTAAATTATGGAAAATTTGTTGTAAGCGATTTTCATCTGCGTGAACTGGCGGTAATTCTGGCGAGATGTTCAAATTTCAACTGGGCGTAAGCAGGGTTTAATGTCATTAAGATAAATATGATGAAGATTTGAAAATAGATGTACATTGTTTTTCCTTAAATCTTGAAGGTTTAAGCTGACTTGAAAACCTTCAAGGTTTGCTAAACCTCGAAGGTTTAAGTCCAAATTGACTTTTTTCTAAAAATCAGCGCTTTTGTGTGTCACCATTTGCTTGCGTGGAGTTGTGGTTTTTGATGTAGTCACATAAGACTTTGTTAATCTTTGTTTGATAACGTTCATTGCCTGTCTTTTCAGCTTGCTCCTTAAACCAGTCCAATGTATCTGTATCAATGCGAATAGTAATTCGAGTCTTTTTGGAATGGATATTAGGTTTGGTTTGATTTGTATCATATTGATCATTATTCTCACTTTTTTTGTTGTTCATAAATTTTTTCTCTCTCGGTGGCCAAGTGTTGCTGCAAAGTTTGTGCTCAGATATTTGGGCATCTACTTTGCCTATTTATAGGGTAACATAGATGATACCGAAGATGGAATTGCTTACGAATTAGAGCAATAAGTACCCGTTCACAAGTTTTACCGCATTTTGGAGTCCAAAATGTGGTAAAATTCATGATTCAGTACTTAAACAGGGTTGTTTTTTGGAATATTTGTTGTTGAATGTGATAACGTAAAAACCATCTCCTAGAAGATGATTTTTACGTTACTTATCGTTTGCGTCGCTCCAAACTCTTTGGAAGTATCTTGGGATATATGGATGTGAGTTTCGGTAATGCTGTTCACTTAGATTTTGTATTGCACCAATGGTGCTGCGGCAGTTTCCTTCATTACAGTGGCACTCCTTTTTTGCCCACATTAGCAATAGTCCATTTTCATCAAAAAAATGTCGATACTTAATAACCACCCAAACGCGCCAAGCGCGTACGCAATCATGCCGACAAGGAATTCCCATCGGGTAATTGCTGAAAAGATGGTTGTCTCTTGGGCAGAAATCTTCAAGAGGTAATCCGCCCAGACGGTTATCCCCACGAGCACGAAGAGTACAACGTAGTTAATTACGATCTGTGGCATTGTTTATGTCCTAAAAAAAATCATTTTTTTTTTTTAATTAACTGATGTTACGCATCCTGTTTCTAAAAACCATGAATAACTACAAGGATTACTTTTAATAAAGGATACCCCCCAATAATGAAGTGGTTTTGACTTATCCCTTCTTAAAAGTAATCCTTGTAGTTATTTAGGGACAAGTCTATTAATTCACAGAAAACCACCCTAAAAATTATAACGCTTTTGGCAGGCTTAAGGCCAGTAATTGAAAATTCAGAAAATTCACTTAAACAGTGGACGAGACGACTATTAGCTCATTCCTCAATTGAATAATTTAATAAATTATTTTTATAATATTATTAAATAATAGCATTAACTATTTTTTGTGCTGAGTAGTTAGAAATTCTATTGATTTTATTTTCTTCTCCGATTAAACTGCACATCCTT
Organism: uncultured Thiomargarita sp.; assembly: GCA_964344525.1. GTDB lineage: Bacteria > Pseudomonadota > Gammaproteobacteria > Beggiatoales > Beggiatoaceae > CAYFOB01. Next base: position 6,877 of record CAYFOB010000125.1, on the reverse strand, counting down.
TATTAAATAAGATGTTAATAACGTTTTGATTTATGTGGTTATTTAACACATCCAACAATGAGTAACAAAACTAGCTCTGAGCAAAATACATTTGATACTGGCGCATCAAAAATGCTCGCCGTGCAGTCGCTATTAACCGCAGCTATTGCGTGGATTTTTTACGCCTATAGTGGACAATTAGCCGCGCAAGCCGCTTTGTATGGGGGCT
>CAYFOB010000125.1:0-6659 GCA_964344525.1 uncultured Thiomargarita sp. | reverse complement strand
AATGTTTGGATGACAAATCGTCGAATGCAGGCAGCCGCCAACGTCGCCCCTGGTAAAGAAGTTGTGGTATTTTATGCTGCTGCAGTTCAACGGTTTATTTTTACTCTCGGATTTTTTTTATTAGGCATGGGTTGGCTTGAGTTACCCCCCGTGCCAATGGTGATTGCCTTTGCCCTTGCCCATCTCGGTTATCTATTTAAGGGGTTGGAAACTAGGCAATCAAGCCATAAATAATAATAGAATAGATTATTATAAATAATTTTTAATTATCATCCTTTATTCATAAATAATTTTAAGGGAGTTGTAAGCGTGGTGAATCAAGAGGCTGGCACAGGAAGTCCTGTTGACTATATTCAACACCATTTACATAACCTTTCCGTTGGTGAAGGTTTTTGGACTTTCCATTTAGATACTTTCTTTTTTGCTTTTGCCTTAGCTATTTTATTAGGGTGGCTGGGTAAAAAAGTGGGCGACAATTTAAACCCAGAAAATCCGACAGGATTACAAAATTTATTTGAAGTCCTATTTGAATTTGTTGAACAACAAGTGAAGGATGCTTTTGTTGGCTATAATCCGCTGATTGCCCCCCTCGCTTTTACGCTGTTTGCTTGGATTTTTCTAATGAACGCGATGGATTTGGTACCCGTTGACTTATTGCCTTGGATAGCAACTCAAATGCATATTCCTTATCTAAAAGTCGTACCAACCGCTAATTTAGATACCCCTTTAGCACTGGCTGGCTGCATCTTTGCCTTGATTATATTTTTTAATATCAAAGTCAAAGGATTTATGGGGTTTATAAAAATGTTTTTATTTCACCCCTTTACTGCTAACAATGTTGTCGCCAAAATCATATTAATGCCAGTTAATATTCTTATGACTACCATTGAGGAATTAGCGAAACCTGTTAGTATGGGACTACGTTTATTTGGTAACATGTTTGCAGGAGAGTTGATTTTTGTGTTAATTGCCTTATTACCTTGGTGGGTTCAATTTATCCCCGGCGGCCTGTGGGCGATTTTCCATGTCCTCATTATTACTTTACAAGCTTTTATTTTTATGTTGCTGACAATTGTGTACTTGAGTATTGCACATCAGTCAATGGATGAACAGCATTAGACTTGTCCCTAAATAATTTTGAACTATCACAGTTCAAATTATTTAAAGACAATTGAATAATAACTGATAATTGATAACTCATTGATTTTTTTTTCTATTAAAACTTAGGAGACTATTGAATGACACCTGACATGATTACTCAACTTTATGGGTCCACCACTTTAATTGTTGGTATTATGCTTGCCGCTGCTGGATTTGCCTCTGCACTGGGCTGGGCGCTTATTTGTGCTAAATATTTAGAAGGCATCGCTCGGCAACCAGAAATGAGACCACAATTGATGACACAAATGTTATTTACTGGCGGTTTAATGGAAGCATTTCCTATGATTGTGTTGGGTATCTCCATGTGGTTTATTTTTGCCAATCCGTTTATTGGTGCTGCTAAAGCTGCAATGGGTGGCTAGATTGATCATTGTCGAAATTTCAATTGATCATTCAATAAACGGGGGGCTGAAGTGAGCATCACGATCACTCTTTTTGGCCAGATACTCACTTTTATAGTGCTTGTCTGGTTTCTTCAAAAATTTTTGTGGGGTCCCATCACAGAGATGATGGATGCCCGCAATAAGCGTATTGCTGACGGTTTAGCAGCTGCTGATCGTGGCAAACATGAGTTGGAATTAGCCAAACAACGAGCGACTAACCATTTGCGTGAAGCAAAACAGGACGCTTCAGATATTATTGCTGCTGCTAATAAGCGAGCCAATAAAATTATCGAAGAGGCTAAGGCGCAAGGGCAGGTTGAAGGGCAACGTAAAATAGATGCTGCTCTTGCTGAAATTGAGCAAGAGCTCAATCGTGCTAAAGAAGATTTGCGTCTAAAATTTGTGGATTTAACATTAGCCAGTGCTGAAAAGGTTTTGGAACGTGAAATCGATGCAGCCACTCATGGCGAATTTCTCAATCAAATGATTAAAAAGTTATAGGCAAATTGATGTTATGGCAGAACTTGCAACCTTAGCACGTCCTTATGCTGAAGCGGTGTTTGAGCGCGCAGTTGAGGCGGACAAGTTTGAGGAATGGTCAAATAATTTAGATTTTTTGACGGCTGTCATGAAAGACCCTACTATAGTTGCGGTGATTAGTAATCCACAAGTCGGTAAAAGCACCTTGATCCGTATTTTGCTTGATATTTGTGAAGGGCAAGTCGGCGGTGAAGGTCAAAATTTATTGAAAATTCTTGTGGAAAACAACCGGTTAGTGGTACTACCACAACTAGCAATTCAATATGAGCAATTGAAAGCACAACATCAGGGGTATCTTAAGATAGAAATTGCCTCTCCTTATCCTGTCGAATCTGCACAAACGCAAGCGCTTGATACTGCGTTACAAAAGCGCTTAGGTAAAGCCGTTGATCTCAGTATCACCGTAGACAAGTCCCTATTGGGCGGTTGCTTAATTCGTGCCGGAGATGAAGTCATTGATGTCTCTATTAAGGGGCGTCTTCAACAATTAGCCGCCGAATTGCGCCATTAAAGCGAGACAACATAAATGCAACTGAATCCCTCTGAAATAAGCGAATTAATTAAACAGAGAATTAAAAATTATGATTTAACGGCGGAATCCCGCAGTGAAGGTTCCGTCGTCAGCGTCACCGATGGTATCGTTCGTATTCATGGCCTTGCAGATGCGGTGCAAGGTGAAATGTTAGAATTTCCGGGCGATTCTTTTGGCATGGCACTCAACCTTGAACGTGATTCCGTCGGGGGTGTCGTGTTAGGCTCTTATGAGCATATTACAGAAGGTGACATCGTCAAATGTACAGGGCGTATTTTAGAAGTGCCCGTTGGTGAAGAATTGTTAGGTCGCGTTGTTAACCCATTGGGGCAAGCTATTGATGGCAAAGGTCCAATTAACACAGCGCAAATGTTACCTTTGGAACGCATTGCGCCTGGCGTTATTAGTCGCCAATCAGTAAGTCAACCTGTACAAACCGGTTTAAAAGCCATCGACTCTATGGTTCCCATTGGGCGTGGGCAACGTGAGTTGATTATTGGAGATCGTCAAACCGGTAAAAGCGCCTTAGCGATTGACACCATTATTAATCAAAAAGGCACCGGCATAAAATGTATTTACGTTGCAATTGGCCAAAAGGCTTCTTCAGTTGCCAACGTAGTACGCAAATTGGAAGAGCATGGGGCGATGGAACATACCATCATTGTCTCAGCCAATGCCTCTGATCCAGCCTCAATGCAATTTATTGCCCCTTATGCGGGCTGCACCATGGGCGAATTTTTCAGGGATCGCGGCGAAGATGCATTGATTATTTATGACGATTTGACCAAACAAGCCTGGGCTTATCGTCAAGTATCATTGCTCCTGCGCCGTCCGCCAGGGCGTGAGGCTTATCCAGGTGATGTCTTCTACTTGCACTCTCGTTTGTTAGAACGCGCTGCCCGTTTAAATGCTGAATATGTTGAAAAAATCACCAATGGTGAAGTCAAGGGCAAAACCGGATCACTGACTGCTTTGCCAATTATTGAAACGCAAGCCGGTGACGTATCCGCCTTCGTACCCACTAACGTGATTTCGATTACTGATGGACAAATTTTCTTAGAAACTGACTTATTTAATGCAGGTATTCGCCCTGCTATTAATGCAGGTTTATCAGTCTCACGTGTTGGTAGTGCGGCGCAGACAAAAATTATTAAAAAGCTGGGCGGTGGCGTGCGCTTAGACTTAGCGCAATACCGTGAATTAGCCGCTTTTGCACAATTTGCCTCTGACTTGGACGAAAATACCCGAAAACAGTTAGAACGTGGACAACGGGTTACAGAGCTGATGAAGCAAAAGCAATATGCCCCATTGACGGTGGCAGAAATGGCAGTTTCCTTATATGCAGCCAATGAAGGTTTTATTGATGATGTTCCTTTGAAAAAAGTTGTTGACTTTGAACAAGCATTGCATAGCTACATGCGAGCAAATCATGCAGCGCTATTAGACAAAGTCAATGAAAAAGGTGATTACACGGATGAAATAACCAAGAGTTTTAAAGCCGCTTTAGAGGATTTTAAGGCTAATCAGACTTGGTAATCTTATTTATCATGTGGTGGAAAAAAACTGACAGGTTTCCAAAACCTGTCAGGTTTAAAGTGTGAACATCTATATATTTATCTCATAACAACCACTATCCATAGATTTAATTAGACTGCAAAATTAAGTTATAGCGAACAATCTTAAAAATGCGTATATCAGGTATTATTTGGCTACCTCAAATTATTGATAAATTAGATTGGAAACACAATGTTTATCCAGAAGAAGTAGAAGAAGTATTGTTTAATAAACCGAAATACCACAAGGCAGAAAAAGGATACATACCAGGGGAAAATATGTATGTTGCCTTAGGGCAAACTCATGCGGGACGTTACCTTACGGTTTTTTTTATCTATAAATATACTCGTGAAGCTTTAATTATTAGTGCTCGTGACATGGATAAAAAGGAGAAACGACAATATGAACGAAGAAAATAAAAAAATCCCTGAATTTAAGAGTTATGAGGAAATGGCAAACTTTTGGGATACTCATAGTGTGGCAGATTACTGGGATCAAACCGAACCTGTAGAATTTGAAATTTCACCAGATGCACGTCGTCGTTATTTGCTACCCATTGATAGAGAATTGTTGATTAGATTGCAAAAAATGGCTCACGTTCGTGGCTTGAGCATTGAAACTATGGCAAACTTAGTTATTGAACAACGCATGAGGGAAATTGAAGCACACACCTAAGCTGATTATGAAAGTTAAAAAGTACCATAATGTTTTTGCTGAAGCTAAAAAACACCCAAAATTTGAACAATTTTGTGAAAAATATCTAGCTAGCACGTATTAAACTTGCTGAAACAATTAATATAACGGTATTGATTTTTTTAGAATTGTGAATTTTGCCTTTATAAATATTATCCGTAAACCATTAATTGATAAACAAAAAACTTCAATAACGCTCGAAAATAGAGGAATTGGTCCTGCATTAATAGAATGGATAGATTTTTCATATAACAGCAGCTTAATTATAGTATCTGAAGATAATTCATGGAAAGAGGTTTTTGAAAAATTAGGTAAAGATTGTTGTAATGTAACCATTTTTAACCTAGGAGAAACGTTCATTCCAACAGGTCAATCCATTGATCTTTTTTGGGTTGATAAATTTAATGCCCAATTTGATAAAAGTTTTAAAGAACTTCATGAGAATTTAGGAATACGAATTTGTTATTGTTCTGTCTACAAAGATTGTAAATCTAAATCAACTGCTAATTTTTTGAGCTTAAAAGAACAACGTCCGTGTGAGGAAATAGGTGCATGGACAAAATAAATGCCATCTTATGGAGGCGACAAACAAAATTATGGAAAAAAATACAACACAATTTATAATTTGCACTCACCTCAACAATAGTGAGTTTCAAGTGAAAATAAACGTTTTTTGTTTGTAATAAATGTCATTTATTTGCTCCATTTGTATTTTGTATAGGTAAAAATACTTGACGTTTTTTATAAGTTGTCCTTTGTAGGGAGTAGTCCTCTAAACAGTTTCCTTGTTATGTTTTGAATATTTCTGGTATTTGCCTATTATCTTTTTCCCTTTTGACAAATTCAGAAATGACATTTTTTGTGTACTTTGTGTGTTACAAAAATCACTTCTTATTGTTTTTACTACCATTATGAAAACTACAAAAGAACATTTGTCATCTAACTATATACAAATAAAAAACCAATATCAATATTTCTCAGTTTTCTACTGCTAAGGTGGAAGGCGCTTTTCAAAGATTTTTTGCTAAAAATCCGCAGCTTGTAGGAAAAGTTTTTGAATCTTTGGATAATGAGGTTACAAGTTTGACTCAATATCAAATTGCTACTAAGAAGCAACGGTTGCTTGATTTATTGGCAAAGCGGAATCTGGCAACATTTATAATTTGGGAATATTCTTTGAACCACCGATTAGGGATGCTTCGCATCCCGCGACGCTAGAGCGTCGCAATACGCATTCCCCGGCTTCCGCGTCAATGCCATTAAGTTAAGAATTAGACTTTTATTTTCAACAAGATATTTTGTAGGTTGGGTTAGATTTTTTTGCGCCGCAAAAAAACGTAACCCAACTGGCACATAATAATGTTGGGTTACGTTTTTTCGCGGCGCGAAAAAATCTAACCCAACCTACAGTATAAATAATAGTTTGTTTTTAAAGTTTTTTTTATTAACTTAATGGCATTGCGGCTTCCGCGTGGGAACGAGAGTGCGTAACATCAGTAAATAAATGAGAAAATATACCAACCAAACTAACAATAGCTGTCTTATTAGCGATAGCTGACAACACAAATTATGCTGAAGAAAGGTGTTTCCCACAGATCAATGAAACACCAACGCTACCTGAAGTTTTGGAGTGTTTTCAACGGGGGCTTGATAAACTTGGTGGTTATGAAAAGCGGATTGCTGAGCTTGAAAAAGAGAATAAAGCTTTGCGGCAAATTCTTGTTGAAAATAAAAGTCTAATTCTTAACTTAAGAGGCTGTTTTGGAAAAAAATGAGAGAAGACTCTTTACCTTTTC
>CAYFOB010000124.1:0-9023 GCA_964344525.1 uncultured Thiomargarita sp. | reverse complement strand
AGGTCACTTAACTTCTTAAAATAAAAGCAAAATATTTTTCTGAAAAGCTATAGCTGATCTTAACGCGGTGGAGCGTATCGAACTTGAAACCAGTATTCCGATTGGTGAAGTCATGGTTACAGATGTCGTCGTAGCTCAGGAAGATGCAAATTTACTTGAAGCGGCACGACATATGCTGAAGCAAAAACATGGTTGCCTACCCATTTTTAATGGGGATCAATTGGTAGGCATCTTAACTGAAGCGGATTTTGTCAAATTGGCGATTCACTTGATGGAAAAAATGGTGGAATACCAAAATGTATAATCACCAATAATACCTGAGTATTTTTATCAAGAATTAAAATAAGTATTTGATTTTTAAATCAAAATCAATTAAATATTTTCCTATCCCTGCATTGAATTTCACGTACATGCCCTTATCTACCTTGTTTGATGTTTTAGAACTTTGAGGCTTATCAAACCTCGAAGTTTTGGGGGGACTAAATTTTAGGAGTGTGATCTCCTCAACACAGCCCAAGCCCCTCTTGAGAGGGGCTTGGGCTGTGTTGTTTTTTTTTAACATTTTTAACATAGTCTTTGATAACATTGAGGAGATCATTAGATATGGCTGACATTTCACAACAACAAGTTGAAGCTGCCATCAAAGAATACATAGACCCCTATTTGCAAAAAGACTTGGTTTCTGCCAAAATCGTCAAAAACATTCAAATTGAAGGGGATACCATCACCGTTGATCTGACTTTTGGTTATCCAACTAAAGGTTATGATGAGACATATCGCGCCAAACTAAATGCTTTGATCAGCGCTTTGGATGGTGCAGGCACAGTCAATATCAATATCAACCATAAAATTGTCGCTCATGCGGTGCAAAAGGGTGTTAACCCCATTAAGGGGGTAAAAAATATTGTTGCTGTTGCCTCTGGTAAAGGCGGTGTTGGCAAATCCACCACGGCTGTCAACATCGCTTTAGCGCTCTCTCAGGAAGGGGCCAATGTTGGAATATTGGATGCGGACGTTTATGGTCCCAGTCAACCCCGCATGCTCGGTGTTAAGCGGCAACCGGAATCCAAAGATGGCAACTCCCTAGAGCCGGTGATAAACCATGGTGTACAGTCCATGTCCATTGGTTATTTAATAGAAGAAGAAACCCCAATGATTTGGCGTGGCCCCATGGTGACGCAAGCTTTAGAGCAATTGCTAAAAGACACGCGTTGGAATAATCTAGATTATTTGGTTGTTGATCTTCCTCCTGGCACTGGCGATACGCAATTGACTTTGGCACAAAAAATCCCAGTCAGTGGTGCTGTGATCATTACCACGCCCCAAGACATTTCTCTGCTTGATGCACGTAAGGGCTTAAAAATGTTTGAAAAAGTCAATGTGCCCATACTTGGGGTGATAGAAAACATGAGCATACATATTTGTAGCCAGTGTGGTCACGAGGAGCATATTTTTGGTAATGGGGGCGGTTTACGCATGGCACAAGAATCTGAGGTCGATTTTATGGGCTCTTTACCCTTAGATATCAGTATTCGTGAAAATGCGGATAATGGGCACCCAACAGTGGTATCTGATCCAGATGGGCGTATTGCGCAAATTTACCGAGAAATTGCCCGTCGCATTGCAGCCAAATTGTCCTTACAAGCGAAAGATTACACAACCAAATTTCCTACCATTAAGGTGATGAACAATTGATCTAAGAAAACCTGTCAGGTTTTAAAAACCTGACAGGTTTAGAATAGGAACTTATTTGTTAGGTTTTATTCTGTCAATTCTCAAATTCTGAAAATTCTGATTCAGACAATAACCGATGAAAATCCCAAAACATTCCCCCATACCTACAATTATCGTTACTCTATTATTTGGAATTTCATCATGCGCGAAAACACATTTTCCAACCTATATTGATGATTGCCAAAGACAAAAAAATCATATCAGCGAAATAGTGAGAAAGGATAGAATTGAAAAAGGGTTAATTAACCTTGGCAAGATTGCTCGCCAATTTTTGCTTTCACCAGAAAATATTTGTACAGAAACAAGCGATTTTTTATATGAAGCCACAGGAAATACAAAAGAAATTGATGCATTTGTAAACCAATTTGCCGAACTTGTTTTTTTGAAAAAACGGTTGTATGAAGAATTTGAATCGTCAGACGAAGAAGTTGTTAAAGTTATGAGAGAGACAGAGCCAGCGCCTCAATCATGGAATTTGGGAGCGTGGTTACAAAATTTACAAACGGTGGTTATAAATGCAGAAAAGCCCAACATTTCCTTTGATCCATTTTTGGGGCAAGAAGCTTCTTTTCAGGATGATTATCAACTTCAGGCTGAAACCGTTATAGAAAAAAAACCTTTACCAGAAGGTTTACCCCCCATCATTCCTCGTACTTCTTTAGAAAAAAGAGTCGTCAATCCACACATCATAGAACGTACACGAAAACAAGGCATCCACCTCTTTTTTTCCAATGATAGCCAGGTAGCACCACAAGGGGTTGACGAACTTTATGAGTTAGTTATAGCGCTAAAAGAAAGTGGCATAACATCCCGCATTCAATTTTATATTGAGGGATATATTGATTCTTCAGGGGAAGATGAACATTCGCAACTCGTATCTTCAAGGGATGATGAATATTGGCGACGAGTCGATTGGATCAGCAGACAATTGCGGGAATACTTTTTTTATGGTGGATACAGTCCAGTACCACATATCAGACTCAACGCTCATTACAGCAAAAACTTTTCACCAACAGAAAAACAAAAAATCGTGGTGCGCGTTGTTGATTCAACTCCTAAGAATTCATCCAAAAATTCGCCCCCAGAAATCATTCCAAATGAAGAATGATGCATTTTGACCACTTTTAATAAGGCAGATAAGCCTTTTTGCATAATGACATAACGTGTAAGTAACAGGAGAAGCAATGAGTATTGTTTGTTCTTTGTATCAAGTTGATGGGGCTGAAATTAACGAATTATTAGCGAACTATGATATCACATTTTTGGATGAAAAAGAAGACAAAATCTACCTAGACAAGGCGTGGCATGGTATCCATTATCTTCTAACAAGCGGCGCATTTGGAGAAAATGAGTCATTATCTTATTTGTTGGTAGAAGGAGAGGAAATAGGAAATGATGTGGTTTCTGCACGAGTGTTTAGTGCTGAGCAAATCGCAGATTTTGATGAGGTTTTGTCAGAAATCTCTCCTGACGATTTGCGTGATCAATTTGATCCTGAAGATATGTTGGCAGAAGGGATTTATCCACCGATTTGGGATATATCATCAGAAAAGGATGATAATCTGGAATATTTGCTTGAACATTTTAGTCGATTAAAAGCATTTGTGCATGAAACGAAAGAACAAAATCAAGGAGTGATTATTTTAGTTGGTGAGTGAGAATACATTTCCTAGTTGTTACGCATCCTGTGGGACTTATAATATGAAAACCATTGACGCAGATGATCGGCGCATTATTCAAGCCACTCAAGCGGGCTTACCTCTAACATCTCGCCCTTACCACCAAATTGCTGAACAATTAGGGTTACCCGCCAAGGAGGTGATGGCACGTCTACAACGCATGCAAGACGATGGCATTATTCGTCGCATCGGTGCAGTGCCCAATCACTATGCCCTTGGGTATCGCGCTAATGGCATGACTGTTTGGGATGTTTCTGACGAACATATTGATGAATTAGGGCAACGTGTTGGACAATTAGATTTTGTGAGCCATTGTTACCGCCGCCCTCGGAAGCCGCCAAAATGGACTTATAATCTTTTTGCGATGGTACATGGCAAAACTCATTCTCAAGTAGAAAAGCAAATTGAACAAATTGCTGATTTATTAGGCGAATATAATCGAGGGCATAAAACTTTGTATAGTCGTCGTATTTTGAAAAAAACAGGGTTGCGGATTTAAAATTTATTGAGGACTGAACAAATGGATGAACTGCTAATTTTCTTAGGTATGATCGTGCTTTTTGGGGTCATACTTTTGATCAATATTTTTTCCATACGCAAACTTCAGAAGCAGAATGCACAAAATTTGGAAAATATCCAACAGAATTTAACCAGGTACATGCACAAGATTGATCAATTGCTAAAGAAAATGGATGATCTTGTAACAAGCATTAAACCCTCAGAACCCGCCTTGCCAAAGCCTTCCGAATTTTTGTCAGCGCTATCTTTTAGCGTAGAGGAAAAAACCGTTGATTCAACAACACTTAAGCAAGACTCTAGCATGAGTAAAGCACCTGTGATCGCCTCTAAAGCCCCTTCTGTGCTTGAGGACAAGGAGGAGAATCGTTTCGAGACAGTGGCTAAAGATATTTTGCACAAAATTTGGAATTGGATTATTGTGGGCGAGGAACATCGACCCGTTGGTATTTCTATGGAGTACGCTATTGCTACACATTGGTTACTTCGCATTGGGGTTATCATTCTAGTGGTGGGTATTGGCTTTTTTCTGAAATATTCTATCAATCAGGAATTAATTGGTCCGGTGGGGCGAGTGTCATTGAGTATGCTTGCGGGCATTGCCTTGTTGGTTGCCGGTATTTTATTGCTAGGCAAAAAATACCATTTGTTTGGGCAAGGGTTAATGGGGGCAGGAATTGCGACTTTGTATTTGAGTGTTTTTACGACAGCCAATTTCTATCATTTAATCGATATTTCTAGCGCATTTGCTTTAATGGTGCTAATTACCATAAGCGTGGGAGTCATGGCGGTACGCTTTAATTCTTTGTTGGTGGCTGTTCTTGGGCTTCTTGGAGGTTATGCGACACCACTGATGCTTTCCACTGGTTCGGCCAACTTGGTTGGTTTGTTTGCTTATTTGTTGATGTTGGGAGGCGGTGTGTTAGGCATTGCTTATCAAAAGAGTTGGCGCCTGTTGCATTATCTCAGTTTTATTTGTACCTACGGAATTTTTCTCCTGGCGCTTGATGCACATTATCAAACAAGTGATTTTTGGCAAATCATACCGTTTTTTGTGGGCTTTTTCATTCTTTTTTCTACGATGGTGTTTATTCACAATTTGGTAAGTCATACCAAATCGACTTTGCTGGAGTTGATTGCGTTATTTCTCAATGCGGGTATTTTCTTTGTCATCAGTTACTATTTAATTGTTGATGCGTATGATAAGCAATGGGTGGCGGCTGTCACATTGAGTTTGGCTGCATTTTATACGTTGCACATTTATTATTTTCTGATGTACAAAATATCGGACCGTTCATTGTTGTTAAGTTTTACCGGATTGGCGGCGTTTTTCTTGGCTGTGACCATGCCATTGATTTTGTCTGATGAGTGGATTACGGTCAGTTGGGCGATTCAGGCTTTTATCATGTTATGGATTGCAGGTCGTTTGCAAAGTGAATTTTTACGTCATGTCTCCTATCTTCTTTATATTATTGTGCTTTGGCGGTTTGGTTTTATTGATTTGCATAACCAATATTTTGTCGAAGAAAGTGACAAGGCATATTGGCTAAATTTGGTTGAGCGTTTTATCATTTTTGGTGTGCCAGTCGCTTCGATGGCGGGCGCTTACAGCCTATTAAAAGAACCCCTAAAAAGGGCCTCTCTGGCGGTGGATCGTGCGAATGATATAGCGGCTTGGGTACACGAGCGTTTAGCCGTGCAGATAATATTCCTTGTGTTTCTTGGTATGTTGTTTATCTTTTTACATCTCGAACTAAACAGCATTTTTTTGTACCTTTATCCACCAGCACGCATGCCCGTTTTAACCTTACTTTGGTTAGCAATGTGCGCTTTATTGTTAAATGAATATCTGATAAAACCCAATCAGGTATTGTTAGGCATTCTGACGATTTTGATTGCAGGTTTGTTAGGAAAACTCTTTTTCTTTGATCTTGTCGGGTGGCAACTGATGTTTGATATGCTCTATAAAGGAGAATATTCCCTTGTTGATGGATTGATGCGTTTTATCGATTTTATGGCAATCACCGTTTTCTTTGGATTTGCCTTTTATTGGTTGAAAGCAACTGAAGGAAAAAAAATTGGCGTTTTTTTGGGCGCTGCAAGTGTGGCATTGCTGTTTTTATTTTTAACGTTGGAAGTCAACACTTTTCTAAACTATTATATGCCTGCTATGCGTGCTGGTGGCATATCAATTCTTTGGGCTCTATTTGCGCTTGCTTTGATTTTGGGGGGGATTATAAAGGAAATTCGTCCATTGCGCTTTGTTGGACTTGCTCTTTTTGTGGTGGTTGTGGGTAAAGTATTCTTTGTTGATATGGCACACCTTGAGCAAATTTACCGAATTATTGCTTTTTTGATATTAGGAATTTTGATACTCAGCGGTTCTTTTGTTTATCTGAAATATCAGCACGCCTTTACGACTAAGGAGGAATGATGCGTCCATTCATTTTATTGTTTTTGTGGGGAAGTCTATGTCAAGCCGCACCCTCAACATATCGTTTTTATAAGGAGATCAATACAACAACGCTTGGGGAAGAAGAGATTGTAACCGCTATCTTTGACAGCGATCTTTTTTCGGCAACGGCTAATAATTATGCCGATATCCGTATTCTCAATGATCATTCTGAAGTGCCTTATTTCTTAGAAAAAGTGAGGCAACCAGAAACCCATAAAGTACGCCAAAACAGTGCTGGCAAAGTAATTTCGCTGCATGAAAAAGAGGATAACCGCATTGAGATTATCGTCCAACCCTTTGAGAAGCCAGCAGAAGGCATTTATTTTGTAACTCCCCTTAAAGACTTTGAGCGTCGAGTAAGTATTTTCGGACGCGATAGGGGAAATTGGATCGTGTTAAAACGTGATGAATTAATTTTCGATTATACCCGTTACTTTGATATCAACCTGCGGGAAATAGCGTTACCTGAAAATCGTTATTACCAGTTTAAAGTCGTGATTGATGAAGTGACCGATGAGCAAGCGTCCTCATTAATGGAATTAACACGCACCTTCAGCCAAGGAGAAGAACGCCAACGAATTGAGAAGACGCAAATTGAACATCGCCCATTTCGTATGGATTCTATAGGTTTTTGGAAAACGGTTGAACAAAAGCAAACTAAGCGTGATAAAAAAGCAAATTATCCAGTAGTGGATTTTCAAGTGGAACAAAAGCAACAATTGACGCTAATAACCATCAACAGCCAAAGAGAGCCGTTAACAAGTTTTATTCTGTCTTCCTCAAGCCGTCATTTTAGCCGCCATGTTATTGTTCAAGTGCCCCAACAAGACAAGTGGGTGACAGTGGGAGAAGCAACGCTCTCTAAATTACATTTCCGCAATTTTCACAGTGAAAATATGAAGATTACTTTTTCCGAACAACGTCATACAACTTATCGTTTGGTAATCGATAATGAAGATAATCCGCTTATAGAGATCACAGGAATAAAGGCAGAGGGGAATGTTTACCAGCTAGTCTTTTTAGCCTCAAAGGGAGCCTATCGCGTCTATTATGGAGCTGATCAGGCACACCAACCCGATTACGATGTCGTAAAGGTGATTAAGACTGTGCGTGAGCAATATCAACCAGTGAGGGGGAATCTTGGCTTGCAGCAAGCAAATATCAATTATCAGCCAGATTTTGTTGGAAAAAATTGGCTAAATAGCCAATTCTTTTTGGGAATTGTTATTGGATTGATGGTATTGGTATTGGGGTGGGGGCTGTTTCATGCTAGCAGGCGCATTGAATAGACATTATCAGAAATAAATATTATTCGCCCCGAATGATGGCAAACCACTAGTACAGGAGGGCGGAAATTTCCAGGCCACCTACACTCGAAGCTCCGCTTCGAGTGGCCTGGAAATTTCAGCCCTCCTGTACTAGTCAATTGATTCAATCTCCACCCGCCGATTTTTGGCATAAGCAGTTTTGGAAAAACCTTTATATAGCGGCTGTCTCGATCCATATCCCCGCGTCTGAATACGCTTTTTCGGAATACCTCGCGCTGCTAATTCCCTTTGCACCGCTTCAGCCCGCCGTTGGGATAATTTGAGATTAAGGCGGTCATTTTCAGATGGCTCAGTAATTCCCTTGAAAGCTTGGCTATCTGTGTGTCCATGCAGTTTAATCACAGTCGGCATCGTTTGCTTAAAAGCGGCAGCAAGATTTTTGAGTTGCTGTTTTGCCGATTTTGTTAGCGTAGCTTCGCCTGTGTGGAATGTGAGATTACGAAAGATGCCTTTCCCCTTCACTCTACTGTCAGGATCACGCCAACCACAATTGGAAATCAGTCCATTAATTCTCTCTCGTTGTTGCTTGTCATAGAGTAAGAGCAAACTTTCCTTGTTAAGGATTTGACCTTCTTCAGTGACCGCATAACGGCTCTCTTTCAAAAGTTCTTTGACCCTTTTTTGGGAATCCTTATCCGTTTGACAGGCCTGTAAATGCGCCTCTAAACTGAGAGGAAATTGCCCCAGTTTGTAATAGGTTTCACCCATTCCATACCAAGCATCTGATAAATCAGGTTTTGTTGGGATGGCTTGCTGATAGTGATAAATCGCTTGCTGATAGTTGCCTTCATTCTCCAAGAGAGAGGCTAAATTATTATGCGCGTCGGCATCGTGAGGACAGTATCGCAACGCTTTCTTGAGTAAACTTTTTTCTTCGTAAGAATCGCCTTGGTTGCCAGCCTCATAAGCTTGAACAACTAACTGGGTGGCATATTGACAACTCTGGGAATCTGCTACGGCTGGTAGAAATGGAATCAGGATAAATAATGCACCAAAACTGAGTATTTTAGGTATGTATCTGATTAACATATTGTTCTCCAGTTTATAAACAACGACAGGGATTGGGTATAAGCAAGGATTAAAAAAAACCATTCAATCCTTGTATAAATAATGTGCTTAGCCAGAAAATTAGTGGCTGGGTTGTGTATTTGGTTGACATTTGGTTCTCCAGTTGGAAAACTACAAGGATGTTATATAAGCAAGGATAAACCTAAAAAATCTTAACTTTTGCTTAGAGAAAATCCTTGTAGTTTTAATTAGATTCTTTCACGGTTCCACGATTATCTCTTCAACCGTTTCTTTAGCAATATT
>CAYFOB010000123.1:0-9070 GCA_964344525.1 uncultured Thiomargarita sp. | reverse complement strand
GTGCAAAGCAACGCTTTGCGACTATAGTTTGTGAACAAAAGTGCGTAACATCAGTAAAGTAATTGTATTTCCTTTATCATGGGGATAATGAAATTCGGAATTTGTGATTTGTCGAATTTGTTGCAATAAATCTATCATTCTTTTTCAAAAAGCTTGTAGTAGATATTTTCCATAGAGTTATCCAATTGATCAATCGTATCATCTATTGTTGTAACACTTAGCCCCGTCTCTGAAACTTCAATTGGCTCAATCGTATTGTCATTAAAAAAATAGGCACCCACTTTTTCTTGATCTAATACAATATCATATCCAAATTCTGCTATTTCTGATGACTTATTTAACATAATCAGATTGTTAAATTCTTTGAGAATATAGTCACTATGTGTACTCAAAATGATTTTAAAACCTTTTTTAATCGCCTTGGCTAAAATCCTTGCCACAATAACTTGCTTATCAGGATGCAAATTTAATTCTGGTTCATCAATAAGGATAATATCGCCTTTTTGAGCGACATGTCTAAAATAGAAAACTAAACCTGATAAGGATTTTACGAGCGACGATGAAAGATAGATGTCCAAAGTTGTTTGACTGTTTTGTGGAGTAAATTTTATATCTCCATATTCTGAAACAGAAACTCTTCCTTGTAGCAATTTTTCGAATTCATTCGCAAAATCTGCAAAATCACTTTCGTTTTTTGATAAGTGTGCTAAATCATTAATAAAATCCAAATAATCACTAATTGCCAACGGGTAGCGGGGTACTAAATTCGATTTCAGAGATTTTAAAACGGCTTCTAAATTGTTTTCAAGTATAACATTTTTTGAAATTTCATCTAATTTTCTCGCTTTTTCTCTAAAAATTTCTTTGGCGAGCATGTTAATTGCTATACGCTCTGCTGGAAAAAAATAGATAGAATGCGCCATATAAAACGCTTGGCTGCTCGTTTGAATAATAGGTTTTATCGTCTTAGAGGCAAATATTTTGACTATATCATTGCCATTTTTGTATAATCCATAAATTAAATAAGCCATATAAGATTTACCTGTATTATTCTGCCCCACAAAAATAATCAGGTTTTTGGATAAATCTATTTCACCTTCTTTGATTGTGCCTAAGTTTTCTACTTTAAGTATGTTACGCATCTTGTTTCCAAAACCACAATAACTACACGGATTATATTTAAAAAAGGACAAGTCAAAAGAATCGCTTTCTGGGAACATGAGTGCGTAACATCAGTTAATTAACTGATGTTACGCATTCTCGTTCCCAAGCGCCTGCTTGGGAACGAGAACAAAAATCTACACATGCAAACTTTTGCTTCCACGTGCAATACCCAACACGCCTGAGCGTACCACTTCAAGTATTTGTGGTGGGCTTATTGCCTTGATAAAGGCATCCAATTTCTCACAGGTGCCAGTCATTTCAACAGTGTAATTGCTATCGCTAACATCAATGATTTTGCCTCGGAAAATGTCAACAAGGCGTTTGATTTCTTCGCGCTCATTCGCTGTTGGCACATTAATTTTGACCAAGACCAATTCCCGTTCAATATGGGCCCCTTCTGTTAAGTCATTGAGTTTGATTACATCAACCAACTTATTTAGCTGTTTGGTGATTTGTTCAATGACTTCATCTGGACCTCTGGTGACCAAGGTCATTCGTGAGACTGAGGAATCTTCTGTCGGCGCGACAGTCAGAGATTCGATATTATAACCGCGTGCCGAAAATAAGCCGGCCACTCGTGATAAAGCGCCGGCTTCGTTTTCTAATAAAATTGAGATCGTATGACGCATGTTTAAGCTAACTCTCTTTCTGGGGATAACAACATTTCATGATGCCCTTTACCAGCAGCAACCATCGGATAGACATTTTCTTTTTGATCAATGATGAAATCCATAAACACCAAACGATTTTTCATCGCCAGTCCTTCATTGAGTGCTCCTTCAACATCACTGGGCTTATCAATCCGCATGCCGACATGCCCATAACTTTCTGCCAATTTCATAAAATCGGGTAAGGCATCTACATAGGAATGTGAATAACGCTTATCATAAAACAGTTCTTGCCATTGACGCACCATGCCTAAGTAGCCATTATTCAAATTGACGATTTTTATGGGCAAATCAAATTGTTTACATGTGGATAGTTCTTGTATGCACATTTGAATGCTGGCTTCGCCGGTGACGCAAACCACCGTGTCATTTGGATGAGCAAATTGCACACCCATCGCGGAGGGTAACCCAAAGCCCATGGTTCCTAAACCTCCAGAAGTGATCCAACGGCGCGGTTTATTGAATTTGTAAAACTGTGCCGTAAACATTTGGTGTTGCCCCACATCCGAGGTGACAAAGGCATTACCCTCAGTAAGTTCATAAAGTTTTTCTACGACAAATTGTGGCTTGATCAGCGCACTGTTGCGATCATAGGTTAAACAATCAGTCGCTCGCCAAGTATTTATTTGTTCCCACCAAGCGGCTAGGGCTTTGGAGTCAGGTTGTTGTCCCGTTTCCTTGATAGCTTTAATCAAATCCTGTAACACCCGATCCACCGCACCGACAATAGGAATATCGACTTTGACATTCTTGGAAATTGAAGCGGGATCAATATCCACATGGACAATTTTTGCGTGGGGACAAAATTTTTCTAAATCACCCGTCACCCGATCATCAAAACGCGCACCGATACCGATTAATACATCACATTCATGCATTCCCATATTGGCTTCATAAGTGCCATGCATACCAAGCATACCAATAAATAGGGGATCAGTGGCAGGATAAGCCCCTAAGCCCATTAAGGTTTGCGTGATAGGATAGCCTAACAAGCGCGTAAATTCCGTTAATTCTTGAGAGGCATTGCCAAGCACTACACCACCCCCTGAATAAATCATGGGGCGTTTTGCAGATAAAATCAGATCAGCGGCTTGACGAATTTGCTTAGGATGTCCTGCCACCACCGGTTTATAGGAGCGCATTTCTATGGTATCAGGATATTCAAATGGCGCCGTTTGAATTGTCACATCTTTAGGAATATCGACAACAACAGGGCCAGGGCGTCCGGTGGTTGCAATATAAAACGCTTTTTTGAGGGTGCTCGCCAATTTGTTGACATCCTTGACCAAAAAATTATGTTTGACACAAGGACGAGAAATACCGACCGAATCAACTTCTTGGAAAGCATCGTTACCAATTAAGGCGGTAGGCACCTGCCCGGTGATGATCACAAGTGGTGTGGAATCCAGGTAAGCGGTGGCAATACCGGTGATTGCATTGGTAGCACCAGGACCAGAGGTCACTAATGCCACACCCGGTTTACCGGTGGAACGCGCATAACCATCTGCCGCATGAACTGCCCCTTGCTCATGGCGAACAAGAATATGTTGTACTTTGTTTTGTTTGAATATCGCATCATAAATGTGCAGCACGACACCGCCAGGATATCCAAACACATATTCCACGCCTTCGGCTACCAAAGCATTCACCAGAATGTCAGCACCCATTATTTTTTCAGCTTTATTAGCCTCGTTCATTTCAATCCTCAGTTTTAAATTATTGTTTTGCCTAAATCTTCTTTTTTGGTACTTTCAGGTAATAATTCAACCACCATAAGGGGTGGCTCTTGCCAAATCGCGTCTTTCATCAATATACATTGTAACCATTCAAGTTAAACGCCCAACGCCTTTAATTGGGCAGCTAATTGGGCAGCTAATTGCATAGCCTCTTGTTCTTTTTCCTCAGCCTGCCGCGCTTTTTCCTCAGCCCGCTGCTTTTCCTCCTCAGCAATCCGCGCTTTCTCCTCAGCAATCGGTATCCATTTTCCATTGGCATCGTACCAACGTAACCATTGCCGTTCTATTCCCTTATAATTGCCATGCCATAGCCCTAAACCTAAATTAAGTTCTAAAAGCCATAAGCGCCCATTTTCTGGAAAAATCTCACGAAAGCGTCTTCCCCCTCGTTGAAAGGCACGAAATTCATCAGGATCACGACTAAATACGATATAATAGGGTATTCGCAAAATTTTTTCATACACTTGCCATTTCGTTGGTATTTTTTTAAATGTCGTCTTGCCTAAATCTTCTTTTTTTGTACTTTCAGATAATAATTCAACCACCATAAAAGGTGGCTCTTTTTCTTGCCAAATCACATAGCTCATCCGCATATCGCGCCCTTTATAAAGACGCGGCACTCTCAATGCGACAAACCAATCTGGGCGTTTGTACCAGGTGGGATGATTGACGTCATAGTACAAATTTAAGTCTGTTGCGACAAAAAACCGCTCTGGTGGATAAAAGGGGGGAAGAAAAGTTTCTTCCAACAATTGAGGCTGATATATGTGAAAGACGTCTGGCAAACCTGGATCCTCCGGATTTTCGCTGGGTAAATCGTACATGGTAGGTAATGGACGGCGCTGCGGTAAAGTGATCAGCTTTTCATAAGTTCTTTCTAATACAGCGTACATATATTATCACCTCTTTAGTTTAAAAAACCTGACAGGTTTCCAAAACCTGTCAGGTTTAAAGTGTATCTTTTTACAACAACGGCAAAATCGCCTGTTCCACTTTTTGCTGACTTAGTTTGCCAACATGTTGTAAAGTAATCTTACCTTCACGATCAATGATGGCTGTAAATGGTAAGGCGCCAAAACGGTTACCATAACTTATTGATACATTAATGGCTTCTTGATCCCCCACTAATATCGGGTAATTTATGTTCATTTTATCAACAAAAGCTTTCACGGCTTCAAAATTGTCAATAGCGATGCCCACAAATTGTAAGCCACGCGCCGCATATTTTTCTTGTAATTCGATAAACGTGGGCATTTCTTTGATACAAGGTGGACACCAAGTCGCCCAAAAATTGACAATGACGACTTTACCATCCCATTCTGAATTTGCGTGGGTTTTGCCTTGCAAATCTGGAAAGCTAAAATCTGGGCGACGCGAGGGTTCCGTTTGTGGTGATGAATCGCATCCCACAAGGATTATCAATCCCAATAAAAAATAAGCGGGTTTTATCATGGTTGAATAACCTTCTTTAAATGTTGGCGAAATTCGTCCGCAGGCATAAATCCTACCACGCGGTAAGCGCGTTGCTCTTGCCCTTCTGTGTTAAAAAATAGGATAGCCGGTGGACCAAAAATACCAAAATGTTTGTATAAGGCTTTATCTTGTTCATCGTTAGGCGTGACATCGGCTTGTAGTCGCACAAAATTGGCAAAAATTTCTTGCACCCCAGCGTCGGTAAATGTGAAATTTTCCATTTCTTTACAAGAAATACACCAATCTGCATAAAAATCGAGTATCACCGGTTTATTTTGTGCTTTAGCGGCGGCGAGCTCACGGTTTAATCCGCTAACGCCCTTGATGGCTTTAAATTGTAAGGCTTCTGTGTGGGAGGTCGTCTCAGGGGGGGTTAAATATTGCAAAGGTTGCAAGGGATTTGTATTGCCACTGGCGGCACCGATAATTAACAATATTCCATAAACCAACAAAATCAACCCAAAACCTTTCCACAATTTACGCCAGCCACAAACGCCTGCAGGGAGATTGTCCAATACGCTCATATACACCGCTGATATGATCAACAAGCTCGCCCATAACAGCATTGTCACTTGCCCAGGTATAATTCGTTCAAGCATCCAAATGGCGACAGCCAGCAGCATCACCCCAAAAACGGCTTTGACGCTATCCATCCATTTACCCGCTTTGGGCAAAAAGTGCCCCGCAGATAGACCAATTATAATCAACGGCGCTCCCATGCCAAGCCCCATAGCAAATAGTGCCAATCCTCCTAATGCCGCGTCGCCAGTTTGACTGATATAAATCAGCGCACCAACCAAAGGCGCGGCGACACAAGGACCCACAATGAGCGCTGATAATATGCCCATAATTGCGACACCTATTAAGGTGCCACCTTGTTGGCGATTACTCACGAGTGTCAATTTGGTTTGTAAGCCACTGGGCAGCTGCAACTCATAAAAGCCAAACATGGAAAAAGATAAGGCAACAAACACGAGCGCAAAACTAACTAAAACCCAAGGATTTTGAAAAGCGGCTTGTAAATTTTCACCCAGTAGCCCAGTCAACATGCCAACAATTGCGTAAGTTAATGCCATTGCTAATACATAAATCAATGACATAATAAAGGCTTTGTAGATTGTGACTTCTTTGCCTTGCCCAATGATGAGACTGGACAAAATGGGAATCATTGGAAAAACGCATGGCGTCAAAGACAACAATAATCCCAAACCAAAAAAAATCATGATTGTGTATAACACATTGGCTTTGGCGAGTAAGTCAGCAAGCCAATCTTGCTCAGAAATTTCTTCACCCAATGTTAAATCCACCACTTTTGTGACTGGTGGATAACACAAACCTGCTAGCGCACACCCTTGATATTTAACATTTAAGGTAACTGTTTCCAGCCCTTCAGTTAGGATGGGCACCTTTATCTCAAGTAATGATTGTTGATAAATTTGGACATCGCCAAACAGTGGATCTTTTTTGAGCTGACTCGGTGGTAATTGTGGTGTGCCTAATTCGCCCCCATTTTCTAACGAAAAAGCCAATTTATCCTGATATAAATAATACCCATCAGTGATTTTCCACCTAAGAATTAAATAGCTAGAATCTGGAAATTCAGCCGAAAATACAAAGGCTTTATCAACATCCACAAATTCATCAGTCTTGCTCAAACTGTTAGGAATGTTCGGTAATTGATTGTCAGGAATTGCCCAACCACTATCTTTGCCTAAATCCGATGATTGACTGCCAGGAGTAAACCAACCGGATTGATTTTCTTCGGTTGCAGTATCCACCATCGCCGTTTTTTTGATGGGGGGATAGCACATCCTATTTTCGGCACATCCTTGATACGTGGCTTCCAGTGTCAATGTGTCTAAACCTTGAGCGTCGGAAATGGGCAATTTGATTTCCAAAAAATCCTCATAAACTTCAACATTGCCGTATTTAATATCGTCTTTAATTGTACCGGGCGGAAATTGGGGCGCACCAAGCACGCCCCCTCCTTTGAGCGCAAATTGGAATTGATCACGGTATAAATAATAACCGCCAGCCATTTGCCAATTAGCAACTAACACAGTGGGATTTTCCATGTAGGCTGAAAAAACAAACGCAACATCAGAGGAGAGCACTTGAGTTTCAAACTGCACCTCCTCGTTTATTGGGGAAAAATTGCCTTCAATTGAGGGCAGGAGAATATTTTGCTCAGGTTCTGCACTACAATGCCATGCAGATAGCCATAAAATGAATATTGAGAGAATTTTTTTCATTGATTTTTTCCGTTTTTGTTGTACACCAATTGTTGGAGTGCAAGGTTCACTTGCACTCCAACATCATCCTTGCCCTTTTATCTGCGCAACAAGCCATCCATCCAAGCCAAATAGCTGGGCAACCCGTTTTCTATGGAAAGCGCAATTAATTCGGGTACTTCATAAGGGTGTTGTTGTATCAAGGTTTGTTCTATTGCGACATAATGCTCTCGGCGCGTCTTAATAAATAATAACACCTCAGCATCACTAACAATTTTGCTTTCCCATTCATAAACAGATTGAATGTTAGGTAATATATTGACACAGGCTGCCAAATGATTTTCCAGCAAGGTGTGCGCTAATTTATTCGCTACCTTTGAATCTGGGCAAGTTGTTAGGAGTAATTGATAATCGCTGATTTTTTTCATAAATGTTAAACTTAATAGTTATTAATTTTTTTTCCAATCCCATTAAATAATAATGAACTCATTTCAACGCTTACTACTTTTATTCATCATCATTCCTATTTTGGAAATTTATCTACTTATTCAAGTGGGGAGTATTATTGGGGGTTTGCCTACCATTTTGCTGGTTATTTTGACGGCATTTTTAGGCACATATCTATTACGCAGTCAAGGTATAACTACATGGCAAAAAGTGCAGGATAGTTTACAACAGGGGCAAATGCCAGCTTTTGCGTTATTAGAAGGTCTTTTAATTTTGCTAGGTGGGGCTTTATTATTGACACCGGGATTTTTTACAGACACATTGGGATTTATTTGTTTAATCCCGGGATTGCGTAAACAATTGATTTTGTGGATGAGCAAACGCATCCAAATTGTGCAACCTTATCAGCCACAGCAAGAAGCGAAGCGTTATTCTACAATAGAAGGGGAATATCGGCGTGAGGATTAAAATAGAACAAGTAAGTACTGAACCATAAACTAAGGAATTTGGTGGATGAGGCGCAGCGATTCCACCCTACATGGATTTTTTTTTAGTTATTTCCGATAATGTCTATTATACCGATTAAATTTAAGTCCTTAATTTCATTAGCTTTCGCAAAATGCGAATATCAATAAAATCAATGAATTGTAATTAAATCGGTATAATGTCTGTTGAATTAACCTATCGCAAGTTCACCATCACTACACACATTTTATGGCAAGATTCTTGCGCTAATAGTGGTGGTGATATTTTTAATTGATAACGGTGTTAATGATGTCACAATTTATTTTAAATATTGATGATCAATGGCTAGAAACAGCACTTCATGAAATGGCGCAGCAAGAAGGCAAAAACATTACTGATGTGATTATAAATGCGCTGCAATATTTTGTATTGTTTAAACCATCTCCCTTTGTCAAAAAAATAGATAAGTACTGAATCATAAGTTTTCAGGTATTTTGGAGTCCAAAGCAGCGCTTTGGAAAAGAGATGTCCAAAGCGCTGCTTTGGACTCCAAAATACGGTAAAACTTGTGAACGGGTACTTAAGGAGTTGCAAGCCAAACTTGATGCCATCATCAAAAGTGGAAATGAAACCGAATATGTGCGTCAAAATCCCTTTTTAAGAGAAAAAGTTGAAAGGGGATTGAGAGCCTTTGAACGAGGTGAAGGTTTTATAGTTTCCCCAAAACAGTTAGGCATTCAAATGGATGATTAAAATAATTTGAACTGTGATTTATGTGATTGATCTGATTGTTAGGAACGTGCATGAAATAACTTCGTCAACTCAAACCAAGACCTGCCAGGTTTGGTTTTAACCTGGCAGGTCTTGACGAAGTTATTTCATGCAC
>CAYFOB010000122.1:8908-9151 GCA_964344525.1 uncultured Thiomargarita sp. | reverse complement strand
GATATGATTAAGGGTAAGCAGGGTCGCTTTCGGCAAAATTTATTGGGAAAGCGGGTAGACTACTCTGGTCGTTCTGTGATTGTGGTTGGTCCGACGTTGAAGTTACAGCAATGTGGGCTACCTAAAAAGATGGCTTTAGAACTTTTTAAGCCCTTTGTTTTTGGTAAGTTGGAAGCGAGAGGTGTCGCTACCACCATTAAAACCGCCAGGAAGTTGGTTGAACAAGAAGCGGGCATCGTTTGG
>CAYFOB010000122.1:5672-8898 GCA_964344525.1 uncultured Thiomargarita sp. | reverse complement strand
ATGTTGGAAGAAGTGATTCGGGAACATCCGGTGTTACTCAACCGCGCGCCGACTTTGCACCGTTTAGGTATTCAAGCTTTTGAACCCATTTTGATTGAAGGTAAGGCGATTCAATTGCATCCACTGGTTTGTACCGCTTTTAATGCCGATTTTGATGGTGATCAGATGGCAGTGCATATTCCCTTGTCAATTGAGGCACAATTGGAAGCCCGGGCGTTGATGATGGCAACCAGTAACATATTATCGCCTGCCAATGGTGAACCGATTATTGTGCCTTCTCAAGATGTGGTTTTAGGGCTTTATTTTATGACGCGGGAACGCTTGGGGGCACGCGGTGAAGGGATGGACTTTGCTGATCTTAACGAAGTGCATCGTGCCTATCAAAATGGGGAGGCTGAGTTACATGCGTTTATCACTTCATAAAGCCGATTTTCAAACGGCTAACAAGTCGTGGGCAAAGGTGAATACGACGGTTGGGCGCGCTTTACTTTATGAGATTTTACCACGAGGTTTGCCTTTTAAATTGATTAACCGGGATATGACTAAAAAGAATATTTCCCAGTTAATTAACATTTGTTACCGACGTTTGGGTCTCAAACCAACCGTTATTTTTGCTGACCAATTGATGTACACAGGTTTTTCTTATGCAACACGGGCTGGTATATCGATTGGTATTGAGGACTTAGCTATTCCTGAAAGCAAAGCAGGAATCATTAGTCAAGCAGAAAAGGATGTGAAGGAAATCGAAGAACAATATGCGTCAGGGTTGGTGACATTTGGCGAGCGTTATAACAAAGTTGTTGATATTTGGACACATACCAACGATGAATTGGCTAAGGCGATGATGCTTGGAATAGGCACAGAAGTTGTCAAGGATAAAGAAGGTAATGAGGTGACACAGCCATCGTTTAATTCGATTTATATGATGGCTGATTCGGGGGCGCGTGGTTCTGCCGCCCAGATACGCCAATTAGCCGGGATGCGGGGATTGATGGCGAAACCGGATGGTTCGATTATTGAAACACCAATTACGGCTAATTTCCGTGAAGGTTTAGATGTTTTGCAATATTTTATATCTACCCATGGTGCTCGCAAGGGGTTGGCTGATACTGCTTTAAAAACGGCAAATTCTGGTTATTTGACGCGACGACTTGTGGATGTGGCGCAGGATATGGTGGTTTATGAATTGGATTGTGGTACTCATCAAGGTTTGGAAATGATGCCATTAATTGAAGGTGGCGATGTGGTCGAGCCTTTGCGTGAGCGCGTATTGGGTCGTGTGGTGGCTGAAGATGTTTTCCAGCAAGGTATTGAGGAACCGGTGGTTAATGCTGGTATTTTATTGGATGAAGAATGGGTGGAACGCTTGGAGCAGGAAGGTGTTGATCGTGTAAGAGTTCGTTCGGCTATTACATGTCAATCCCGTTTTGGGGTTTGTGCGAGATGTTATGGTCGTGACTTGGGACGTGGTCATTTAGTGAACATTGGAGAGGCAGTGGGTGTTGTGGCTGCTCAGTCGATTGGGGAGCCTGGAACGCAGTTAACGATGCGGACTTTTCATGTGGGGGGTGCTGCTTCACGAGCCGCGGCTATCGATCATATTGCGGTGAAATCTAAAGGATCAGCTAAGTTTGAAAACTTGAAATTGTTACAGCAGCAAAGTGAAGAGGGTGAGATTAAGTGGGTGGCGGTGTCACGTTCTGGGGAATTAAGTATTCTTGATGAGTTTGGGTTAGAACGTGAGCGTTATAAGGTGCCTTATGGTGCTGTGTTGACTTTAAATGATGGTGAAAAAGTTGAGGCAGGGCAAATGGTTGCCAATTGGGATCCACATACGATTCCGATTATTACTGAGGTGGCTGGAAAAGTCAAATTGACCGATGTGGTAGAAGGTGTTACGGTGAGTCGGGAAACGGATGAGCATACAGGATTAACCCGTATTGTGGTGACGGATCCAAAGCAACGACCAATTCATGCAAAAGAGTTGCGTCCGATAGTGAAGCTTGAAGACGAAATGGGTAATGATTTGTATTTGCCAGGTACTGATAGACCAGCCGCTTATTTTTTACCACCGCACTCAATTATTAGTGTGGACGATGGGGCACAACTTAAGGTTGGTGATGTCATTGCGCGTTTACCGCAGGAATTTACAAAAACCCGTGACATTACGGGTGGTTTGCCGCGTGTTGCGGATTTATTTGAAGCACGCATACCTAAGGAGCCTGCGATTTTAGCAGAGCGCACTGGTACGGTCTCTTTTGGGAAAGATACGAGAACTAAGCAACGTTTAGTTATCAGTGGTTCTGATGGTGATGAAACGGAGATTCAAATTCCCAAATGGCGGCATATCAATGTTTTTGAGGGACAGCATGTGGAAAAGGGAGAAGAAATTGTAGATGGTGCGCCAAATCCACATGATATTTTGCGAATTCAGGGTGTAACTGCTTTGGCGAATTATATTGTTAATGATGTTCAAGAAGTGTATCGACTTCAAGGCGTGAAAATCAATGATAAACACATTGAGGTGATCGTGCGGCAGATGTTACGCAAGGTGATGATACTTGCACCTGGCGATACGCGATTGTTGCGTGGAGAGTTGGTAGAACGCTCACGATTAATTGAGGAAAATGAGCGGGTGAGTGGTACAGGTAAGCAACCAGCGAGTTGGGTGCCCAAATTGTTAGGTATTACAAAAGCGTCGTTGGCGACTGATTCATTTGTGTCGGCTGCCTCATTCCAGGAGACGACGCGGGTATTAACGGAAGCATCGGTGAATGGCAAATGTGATGATTTGCGGGGTTTGAAAGAAAATGTGATTGTGGGGCGGTTAATACCAGCTGGAACGGGATTATCTTACCACCGGGAAAGACAGCGGCAAAGGCATAGTTGTTTTTCTATGTTGCAACGGATTAAATAGTATTAAACTACAGGGATGAGTTATAAAAGGATGAAACCCGTTATAACTCATCCTTTCTCTAAGTTTGATAACTGAACACAAATAATGATGAATCCTGAAAAAGTTGTTTTTGGTTTTTTTATCGTTTTGGCATTAACCTTAAATTTTGGTTTTTTCATTGGTGATATAGATAATCCTGCACATCATCATGTTTATGAATTGGCTGTTGCTATTGTTGTGAATTTGGTTGCTACTATTCTGAAATTTGGGGATCGTTCACATGTCGGCGCATTTTTGTTATCAACCAGGTTAGTGGCTAATTTGCAGTTA
>CAYFOB010000122.1:5198-5578 GCA_964344525.1 uncultured Thiomargarita sp. | reverse complement strand
CTTGTTTGGGCTGTTGCAGTGAATATGGAACAAACGGGTATGACGCCTGGTGTCATGTCGAGTATTGTTTCTTTAGCGGGGGGGGCGATGTTGGCCAATGTGATATCGGTTTTGTTGTTGGTGATTGAAACGGTGATGTTGCGTCGCTGAATACAAATTGGCCAATGTCGGCGATTGTGACAGTACTTCAAGAATAATCAAACATTTGCCAAGCTATTTACAACAATGGGGAAATAAAAATGTTAACTAGCCAATCAAGCTTACTTATTGTCGATGACAATAAAATGAATTTACGCAATTTGCGTCGTCTCTTTGAAGAAGAGCTTGATAATGTGCAAATTTTTGAGGCTCAATCAGGGATCATTGCTTTAAACGTTCTG
>CAYFOB010000122.1:4748-5165 GCA_964344525.1 uncultured Thiomargarita sp. | reverse complement strand
AAATGGCTCATATGGATGGTTTTGAAGCGGCTAAATTTATTCGTTCACGGAAAAAAACGCAACATATCCCCATTATTTTTTTAACAGCTGCCTATAAATCGGATGAATTCAAAAAAAGGGGGTATGAGGTCGGTGCTTGTGACTATTTGACTAAACCCATTGATTTAGAGATTTTAATTAGTAAAATTAAGGGGTATTTGCAGATGATCCAGCAAGGACAGATGCCAAGTTAGCACTCCCAATATCCGTTATAATGAGATTATAACGGATTTTGGGACTCAAAAATGGATTAATAGGCCTCCATATGATGCCATTCGGCATTTTCCAACCATTGGGTGGGTCTGGACAGAAAATCAATCAATCCCCCAAGTACTTGGTAGTGTTTATGTTCCTCCTCGGCAATTTTTAACAACATAT
>CAYFOB010000122.1:0-4738 GCA_964344525.1 uncultured Thiomargarita sp. | reverse complement strand
CTTCAGGGCTGGTTCATCAACTTCTTCAGCCTTTTGTTGATAAAACGCCTGACTATTTTTTTCATGGAGTTGGACTTTTCGGTACAGTTCAATTTCTTCCGCATCGACTTTAACCGTGTTGTCCACCGTCATCCCAGAAAAAATGTTTTTAACGTTGGGTAATATGGCTTCATTGATCGCTGGGATATTCGCGTTTTCCTTTATAGCCTTGAAGACGTTGTAGTGTTCCACTTCTGCATCGGCTAAATCCGTCAGTATTTTTTTCATGCCCGGATTATTTGAGCGTTCTGCTAGCTCGCGGTAGCGGTTCTCGCCTTCGATTTCCACTTGCATCGCATATTCGAGAATATCCATAGATAGATAAACCTCCTAAACGTAGTTTTTAGAAAAGTTATTATATTGAGGTGATTGTATTTTTTTAAAGGGGGTGTCAAAAGGTAAAAAAAACCTGACCAGTTTCCAAAATCTGTCAGGTTTAAAGTCTACCAATTCAGCTCAGCTCTGATTTTATCAATTTCTCCCCTGACTTTAAATAAATCAAAAGGATGTTTCCCTTCAGGTAAGGGTTTCCCATAATTGATGTGGTCAGCCATCGTCATCACTAGCAAAGTCAGTCGTGTTAAGAGATATTGTTTTACCATGTTGGTAATCATTTTGATGTTTTCTATTTCTCCACTCTTTTGGAGCTGAAGGCACTTGGCGCCGACTAATTTGTCAATGTAGTCGTCTGGTATGTGATCTAATAGCGCTTGCAAACGATTCTTTATTGTTTCAGAATCAATTTTGTCCATGAATTGACAAGTCATTTGTCTGAGTGTGAATTCACCGCCTAAAAATTGCACTAATTCGGCATTGATTTGGTTTCTAATCTCAGAATTCTCAAAAAACAGAGATTTTCCAGGTTTGATCATAGAAAAAGTGTCCTTATTGAATAATTCCAATAAGGTGTGGCAAAGAACAATTGGTTTATCTCCTAATCTTTTTTGTTGCCGTGTTTTAACCAGCATGCATACGATATCCCGATATTTGGTTTCTGCGGGACGGAGAATATGGATAATGGTCAATTGTTCGATTTCGTCTTCGGTGAAGGTTTCGTCAGGATAGTCTTCTAAAACGGTTTTGACTTCTAAAATGGCTTGATTCCATTCATCCTCAATGATCCCGGTTGAGTGTTTTTCTAATTTTTGTGGCGGTGGAAGAAGTCCTGTTTCTGCATTATCTGCACAGTATTCTATGACTTCTTGCGTTAAGTCTTCATCAAAGACAATTTTTTCACCGGTTTCGTGATTAATAAAATCACCATAGTAGCCCAATACTAAACGGCAAGCACGTGGATCAAAAACGCGCGATTTGTTGGTTTTTTTGGTGAGCACATTCCAAATAGCTTGTTTATTGACAATATCCATTACTGGGGTTACTAAACAAGGATATCCTAATTTCTTTTGGATATCATCCATTGCTTTTAGCACATCATCAATAATTTCTTTCCTTTGCGCCGGTTCTAATTTGTCATGTTTCACTTTAAAATAAGGCGCTGCCAAATTGGTCATCATGTCGCTAATGAAAAAAGGAATGGCACCACCGGCAATCCCAAGAGAAGCAAATCTGGCACGCGTTTGTTCATCTATTGACAGATCAATTCGACCAACGCCCTTGTTATGTCCTTCATCTATGGCTTGTTCCAATTGTGTCAGTATTTCTTCGTTGATAGGTAGGAGACGCTCATTATCATCCATAGAGAGAGCACTACGCACATTATGGTGCGCTGTTCCTGCTTCTAAACATCCGGCACTGAGCTCAATGCCATCAATACCTGCTTTTTCTATCGCTCTGAGAAGCACTATTGTTGATTTAACCAAATCTGTGGCGTGCAAATGGAGGTGTACCGCTAACCCCAATTTTTTTAGTTCTTGAATCAAATTCACAGCTTCTACTGGATCCAAGAGGTCGCCCGCAAAACATTTGATGGCAATTGATCCCAATCCCACCATTTTTTCGGCCCCATTTGCGTGGTAAAGGATTTTTCCGCCATTCTTTTTGCGTTCATCATTAGCAATCGCCATGAGTTTTTTGGCATAAGCGACATAATATTGGGTGGAAAAACGGGGCGAATAGGACATACCCGCTTGGACATGCGCTAAATTTTGTAAAGGCTTGCGAAAGGCTTCTTCATCAACCGCTTGACAATCAGCTGGGTGCGTCAGATTATGACGGTAGGCTGCTCTGGCTTCATTAATTTTGAGGTTTTGCTTTCTGGCTATTATGTTATTTCTAACAACCGCTCGAATGGTTTCCTCTAAATTTCGGGGATCATTTAAAGCGCAAAACACACGAAAGCAAGTGGCAGCCTGCGGATTTGGATCACCAACCATTTTGGTGCCATGTTTAATCACCATTTGTGCGACAGTTGAACCACGATTTTCAAATGAGAACATACTTGCGCGTACTAGCCATTGCAGCGCCATGCTATGGTTGCTCACTGTCTTTTTTTGTGAGCCTTGGAGACTGTCAACAATCTCCCAGAGCGTTTTGAGATCAACGCCTTTCTTGGTAAGGATTGCTTCTAGTGAGTCTTCATTACTTTCTATGATATGAGCAATAGCGTTTTCTTCCACTTTTAAGCTTTTTAAAAGTGCTCGAAAACTTTCACCCTTTATGGTGGCTTTTTCCAAGGCTTGTGCTAACGATAAATTTCTTTTATGAGCCACTTCATCAACACATTGCTTGAGAAATCGAGCCCATTCAAAAGGTTGTACAGGCTCATCATTACCCTCTTCATCTGTGTGCTTTAGAGCGATTTGAAAACTTTGTCCCCCAAAAGCTTCGAGCACAGAGAATCCTGCTTGATAAGACAATTGAATAATCTTTTTGACCTGTTTTGGTTCAAAGCACCACAAACCCGTTGATTGCATATTGTCACGATACCAATGACCCATACTGATATAGCGTGCCTTTTCTGCTTCTGCGAGCCATGCTTTGGATTCTGCGAGCAAAGTGAGTAGAGTATTAAATTTGTGTTGTTCTTCAACAAAGCTATCAAAATGATAAAATTGTTGATATTCTTCAAGATTCTCTAAAACCACATTAGAAATAGGTTTAGATTCTTGAAAATTAACTTTTTTCAGAATTTCTCCAATTTTCCTTTGATATTTAGGGATATTGGCTTGTAGCGTAGCAGCAAAGCTTTTTATCCTTTCCCCTCCCAGGGTTGGATTTGCAAAAATTTCCCGAGAACGAGCGGTAATATCTATTAAAGTGTGCGCGGCACAAAGATGGTTAGTATTCATGGCTCAAAATTTTAAATAAAAATGACATGATATTAAATAAAAAAAGAAACAATAAGTCAAGATTAAAAGGTGTTGCAAAATAAAACGGTTCTTATCATAACCCGATTGATGCCAAAAAAAAACCATAATAACTACAAGGATTACTTAGGATAATTCAAAACACGAAAGCTGTTTTGGTTTATGTTTTGATTTGATCAAATAATCCTTATAGTTAGTAATCTTTATAAGTGTTAACTATTAACTTCTAGCCATACACATCAAACCGTGTATTTTCACTTTTAATACAAAAGTTGGGTACTGTCTCATCCAAAGTTGGCGCTAGTTTGGGACGTTTTACTACTACTCGCTGTTTGGCGCAAACTAACGCTGCTTTTAATAAGCAGGGCGCATCCAAGTCATCACCCACCACTGCTCGAAGTATCCGCATTTCCTTTTTGATTAAGGCAGATTTGTTGCGGTGGGGATACATAGGGTCTAAATAAATGACATCAGGTTGGGTTGATTGTTGGGAGAGGTAGTGTTGTGCGTCATCATAAATTAATTGTAAACGTTCTTTGATGAGAGTAGCCGTTTTAGGGGCTTGTTGTGCGCGTTGTAAGCCGTTGTGTAATAAAGCGGCAATCACTGGGGAGCGTTCTACCATTTTGACATGACAACCCAAATCAGCTATAATAAAAGCATCACGCCCTAATCCTGCCGTCACATCTAATACGGTGGGTGTTGCCCCATGTTTTAAGCCAACCGCTTTAGCTAAAGATTGTTTGCGCCCCCCACCATGGTGGCGACGATAACCTAATGCGCCACCAACAAAGTCCACATAAATAGCGCCCATTTTGGTTCCCATATCGCGTAATTCTAAGCGCTCTCCTGTTAAATATAGGAGTAGAGAGGCTGTTGGTGTATCAATAATAGGTAAATGAAATGCTGCTGCTAATTGAGTAGCGATTTTGTGATCCTGCGGATTTGTGGCTAGGATGGGAATTGTCATAATTCGATTAATTTTGAAGTCAAAGGGAATGAACCTATATTAGCAAACGGCTTGTCAAACGATGAAAAAGTTGAAGTCTTTCCGTTAGAAGAGGTTTCTGGTTGTTGGGAATGTATGAATCAACCTTTTTTAAAAGTAATCGCTTTCCGTTATTGACGGTTTTTGCTTGCCTGATGGTGTTTGGAAACTCAATGATCATCCTAAAATCAGTATCTGTTAAAATAATTAATTACTGATGTTACGCATGAATAACTACACGGATTACTTTTAATAAAGGATAAACCACACAGATGAAGTGATTTTGACTTATCCTTTTTTAAAAGTAATCCTTGTAGTTATTATTAAAAAATCGGGAAACGCTAAAATTTAGGAAACTTTGGTATCGTTTCATCAATTTTTGCCATTAGCTCAATAGTTTGCTCCAATGCCGCTAAAATAGACAAATAATGGTTGCAATCATCAT
>CAYFOB010000121.1:6969-9238 GCA_964344525.1 uncultured Thiomargarita sp. | reverse complement strand
TATGGGAGACAGAAAAATCGGGCATTAAGTCATGCCACCGGTGATTGGGTATTATCCTTAGATGCTGATGAACAAGTTACGCCTGAATTGCAGAGTGAGATACAACAGGCTATTACAAATACAGCCTACACTGCCTGGCGTATGCCGCGTTTATCCAGTTATTGCGGTAAGTTTATGCGGCATGGTGGGTGGTGGCCAGATTGGGTAACCCGCCTATTTAAACGCGATTGTGCGAAATTTAGCACCGACTTAGTCCATGAGCGCTTGGAAGTTTTTCAGGGACAAATTGCTCGTTTAAATTCGCCCCTGATTCATCACTCATACCTCAATTTGGAAGAAGTGATAGAGAAAATGAACAATTACTCCTCAGCAGGGGCGCAAGTTTATTTACAAAAAGGCAAAAAAGCAAGTTTAGGTACGGCTATTTGGCATGGTTCATGGACTTTTATACGTACTTATTTTATCCGCTTGGGTTTTCTGGATGGGCGAGAAGGCTTTATGCTTGCTGTTTCCAATGCGGAAAATTCTTATTATCGTTATCTTAAGTTGATGTATTTACAAGAAAAAAATGAGTCCATGTAGGTTGGCGAACTCCAACAACTTTTGTTGGAGTTTGCTCACTCCAAGCTGCATGAATCAATACGCTTAATAACCGCCAGTGTTTCTTCCACATTACGTTCAATTGTGAACTGTTTTGCCAAATTATAATTGGCTAGTTTTGTTTGTTCTAACAACGATTCATCTTTTAAAAAATGTTCTATTTTGCTCACAACACTCAAATCCTGTGGATTTTCCATAATAAAATTTGCCGGCAAAATTTCACTGGCACCATTTTGCTGAGTCGTAAAAATCACATTCTTGAAACTGGCGGCTTCTAAAATCACATTGGAAAAGGGTTCGTAATGTGTGGGAAACAGAAAAATATCGCTTGCTGCATAAAAATGGTCCACATCCTTTCTTTCACCAGGAAAAAAGGCTTTGATAGCCAATTCTTCTGCGAGCTTCTTGTAGTAGGAAATATTCTTATCTTTGCCCACAATAAAAGCGACACAATTTTTGGCCTGAATCTTTGCAACAATTTCCAAAAACGCTTTCACCCCCTTTCGCTTAAATCCACTTCCCACAAATAAAATGATTTTTGGATTTTTAATGAGCTGAAATTCTTGACGGATTTTGGCTTGAGCTTGTTTAAAATCAGTTGTTTTGAAAGTGATGCCATTATAAATCACACTGATTTTGTCAGCTGGAATCGAATAGGTTTGTATAATTTGTGTTTTCACCATTGCGCTGTTAGCAATAATTTGTTTGGCGCGGTGAAAACATTTTTTTTCAAGAAACAAGTAAACTGGATTAAGCGGATTGAGGCTAAACCCTTTTGTTTGTAAAAAAACTTGATGCACCCCATCGCCTGCCCGATAAATATCTGGGCAGCTTATTCTTTCCAATGAAAAATAAAAGCCTCTTTTTTTTAAGCAAACTTCTAGGTTAAACCACAGCGCTTTCAACCAAGAGGGTAACCACCGGGGCGCAGAGGAATAAATGATTTGGTGATTGATATTCTTACGCTTGAGCGCCGCACTGAGTCTCGCAAGATAATTTTCTGCCCCACCAAAGGGGGTCATTTTTTGCCGGATTAGGTACAACATGGCTTATCCTCAACGATAAATGATTGATTTAAAGCCAATCCCCAAATAATAACCATTAACAAGCCATTTTCATCGTGAAAAGTTGTGTTAACCCACGAAATGGTAAAATTGGCTAGCCAAACAAGGAGGGCTGCTATTACCAAGCGATGTTTTGTATTGCTATACTGTTTGAGTAATGCAACTAATACAGAAAAGATAAAAACTAAATAGAAGGTTAAACCACACAAACCTCTTTCCAACAGATAAGTGATATAAGTATTATGGGAATGGGAAATTTCGTTGAATTCCGTTTGGACATAATTTTGTGGATTAATATAATGAGAATTGTCAACACCGATGCCAAAAAAAAGATTATGATCCAGCCATGCCTGTATAGAAGCCTCAAATAGCGCCTGTCTGTGGCTCATAACAAACAATCCTTGTGAAAACTTTTCCATGCTATATTCACTATTGAATAAAACAATCAGCGCTACAATGACTAAAAGGGCAAACACAGCAAGCAATTTAGGATTTTTGTATTGTTTGCTAAGAAAGAACAATAAGAGAATTAACAATATGCTGGTGAACATGGTTGCCCGGCTGCCGCTGAGAAAGATACCCATCAAGCTGCTGATAATGATCAA
>CAYFOB010000121.1:2674-6959 GCA_964344525.1 uncultured Thiomargarita sp. | reverse complement strand
CCAGTTTGCATATCAGGCAAGTAATTATCTCGAATCAAAAACCAGCTAAAAGCAATAATAAAAATAAGCAGCATATAGATGGATGAATGATTCACATGACCCACAGAATTGAGCTCCAAATAAGTGACTTCCGGTAAAGGTTTTGGAAAAAAATAAAATTCATAGAGCCCATAAAGTAGGGCAACTACCATGGATAAAAAAAGTATTTGATTGAATCTAACAAGCTGCATTCCATTTAATGGTATATTTTTGATAATCAGAAAAATCAGAAGAATCCTGAAAATATCAACACACCCTTTTAAGGCTTCTAGCGTATTAAAAGCAAAAAACGCACTCATCACAGAACAAATGACAAGCCCGCCAGCGCTGTAAGTTAGCAAAAGATTATCAAACTTCAGCGACTGACGGAAAAGAAGATAAATTCCCAGCAGAAGAATAATAATTACAGAAATTTGTTTTAATGCCTCTGCAATAGGTAGAGCCAACGCTAAAGAAAAAAATGCGCCTAAAAAGATCGCTTGGCGCCAATTGATTTTGTCTACCATGTTCTCTCCAAAATTAAAATAAAACTTTTTTGACCTCTTCCAGTTCAATTCGCATTAAAGAGGTACTGATTTTTTCGCCCTCTTTTATAATGATTTCATCATCACCTTTTTGAATAATCGTATGTTTACCGTTTTTTTGAGTGATCCTCAAATTTTGGTAATGTGAAGTGCCTAGTTCATTATCCCAAGGGCCCCATAGATGTGGTTCAGAGGCGCCAAAAAGAGCAATCACCGGTGTATTAACAGCAGCTGCCATATGCATGGGGGCTGTGTCTACCCCTATAAAAAATTTTGCTTTTTTTGATAAACAAGCAACTTCCTTTAAACTGAGTTTTCCTGATAAATTTAATGGTGTTGAGCTGCAATGAGAAATGATGTGATTAACCTTTTTTAACTCACGTTTATCTGGCGAAGCTGTAATAATAACCCGAAAATTTTTTTCTAGTTCCAAATAATCAATAAGAGCCGCAAAGCGCTTATCATCCCAACACTTAAACAACCATCTTGCCACAGGATGAATATGAATAAATTGTTTGATTTGGTGTGTACTTAACAAGTTCTCTATCTTCTTTTCCGTTTCGCGCTCCCAAAATAGACTCACTTTTTTTGATAAAGGTGTGATTTTTAAAAATTTTAGAGGAAATAAATATTTTTCCACGGTATGCATTGAAGGAATATTTTTGATAGAGGCTGTGAAGGGCTTTAAGCGTGCTAACAAACGATTTCTGGGCAAAATACCGATACGTTGCTTGGCTCGACTGAACAAAGCAAACAATGCACCTCGATCCCCTTCGGTTAGATTGATGACCATATCATAGTTATTTTTTCTCATTTGACGGGCAAACTGTATTTCTAACCAAATACGTGAAAAAATCGTTTTTTTCTTTATTTTTTCCCGATCATAAACTATAACTTTATTAATATTCGGATTCAGCGTGATCATATCTGCACAATTTTTGTTCAAAGCAAAATCTATGCTGGCATCAGGAAACGCTGCCTTTAAGTTTTCAACTAAAGACGTGGATAATAGCACATCGCCAATGTTTCTAAACTTCATTATTAATATTTTCATCATTTTATGACTCTTAAAACAAATCTGAGAGTGCTTGCCCTGAAAATAAAACACCATTTTGATTCATATTGTTTTGGGCTAATCCTGAATATTAACCGCCCAATGAGTCCCATAATACCGCCACCAAAAGAAAGCTTTCGTAATTCAACTTTGAAACCGCCTCCGGTATAGTGTGATACCCCCTTTTTCTCAAAATGATCCATGGAAAAAAAGGATAAATGATGTAAATGAGTGGGATCTATCCACGATGAGGCACTCGTAAAATGTGGCGTTATTATTGTGATCTTTGCCTCATTTTGACAAATTCGATAAATTTCATTCATCACAGATGATATATCTCTCACATGCTCAATGACATTATCCATCCACACTTCTTCCACCGTATTTGTTTTAAAAGGGAGCTGTTTGTCCAAATCTGCAATTTTATCAACCGCTTCACAGTCAAATTTATCAACGCCTAAAAATCCTTCCTTTTTTTTATTACCACAACCTAGATTCAATTTCATTTTTTTCATCTCCTTTCAATAACGGAAAGTAATACGGGCACCGTCAAAACCTTATAATATGCACGGTTTATCCCTTCTTAAATATAATCCTTGTAGTTATAATTTAAAACTCTATCATAAACTTCCAACACCTTATCACACATATTTCTTGTAGAAAAATTAGCAACAATATAATTTCTGGCTTTTGCGGCATACTGTTTTCTCAAGGGCTCATTCTCAATTAACAAAGTTGTTTTTTCCACCATCAAATCAATATTAGCCGCTTCAATCAAAATAAAATTATCGTCATAAAATAAATCCTTAGTGCTTCCCACATCTGTTGCAACAACGGGTAGTTTCATCAGCAATGCCTGCATAACCGATTGTGGAACACCTTCATTACTGTCCGAGCTTAAGATAAAAATATCAAATAACGACAAATATTCTTCCACATTATTCACATAACCCGTTAACAAAATATAGGGTTCAAGTCTAAAACGTTTAATTGTTTGCAAAATATTTTCTTTTTGGGGTCCATCTCCCACTAAGATAAATTTTAAGTTCTCATATTTTTCCACCAAACGTTTAGCCATTGCCAGGAAAAGATCATGTCTTTTAAATCCCCGCAAAACCGCAACCATGCCTATAACAATATCGTTTTTTGTCAAGCCAAATTTTTCTCTTTGCACATCTTTATCGAATTTATCCGGATTAAAGCGCGTTTCATCAACACCCGTTGGGATGGAAACGATTTTATGAGGCGGAATCCGGTTGATTGCAATCATATCATTTCTTATCTTTTCACCTGTTGTGATAACGAAATTCGCCAATTCATTAATAAAATTCAATCTGGAAGGATTTATCCTATTGGATAGGTGCCTCGTTCTAATAAATTTAGCGCCACCCAATTTGGCGGCAAGCCCACCCACCCAGGTATCTTTGCCACTATGGGTGTTAATGATATTGATTTCCTCAGTTTTTATTATTTTTTTGAGTTTGAGCATTGTTCCAATATCAGAGTTACCTCGGAATGGCAATGTGAATACTTTGATATGGTTTTGCTTTGCTTTTTCCTTGAGCTGTGCATTTTCTCTGCAAGCTAAAAAGACTTTGACTCCTTTTTCTCTCACCGCTAACATTTCATTGAGAATTCTAATCTCCTGTCCTCCCCAACCATCTGACCATTCTGTATGTAGCACTTTAATATTTTTTGACATGCAATAATTTCCTGGGTTATGGGCGCACCTTGCATCAATGCGCTTGTGCAAGGAGCAATGTGGTAGGGTTAGTTAGTTTTTTTTGGTTTTTCTGCCACTATAATACAGCTCCGCGCAGAAAGAATATCTATAGAGTTCATGCGTAAAACAACGTCCTTATTTTCTTCCCAAACCGCTTTATCATATCGTTTGAGATTTCTATTTGCCTTGAAACTTGAAAACATTAACAATGGGTACACAAAAATAGCCGGGATAAGCGCCCCTTTTTTTCTCCTATCAGGATGAAACTCAATTGAACAAAAACCCGCTTTTCTTAAACCGTAATG
This sequence comes from uncultured Thiomargarita sp., assembly GCA_964344525.1. GTDB lineage: Bacteria > Pseudomonadota > Gammaproteobacteria > Beggiatoales > Beggiatoaceae > CAYFOB01. The sequence goes on along the minus strand of CAYFOB010000121.1, from coordinate 3,314 downwards.
GAAATTGCTATAACTCAATGGCATTATGTGTCCACAGATTCTTCCCGCATTTTTGGGTTCGATTGATAATGGACCATACATTTCAGCATAACCTGTTACTAAAAATTTTAGCCTTGACTTAAAATGCAATATGTTTGGGACTGAAAATATCAATCTTCCTGCATCTTTCAATTTTGCATAAGCTTGGAAAAGGAAATCATAAGGCCGCGGGGTATGCTCCAACACTTCGATGGCATATATTAAGTCAAATGTCTCATCATCATACGGAATAATCGAATCTGTCGATATTTTTGAGCACTGAATATCAGCATATTTAAAATATTCGGGAAATACTTCGCAAGCATAGATATGCTTTTTTGGTTCTCCACCAATTTCTTTAAAGTAGGTCCCCACTTTTTGGCTCATATAGCCTTGACCCGCGCCAAAGTCTAATACCTTGCTGTCTTTTGAAATGTATCTCTTGATAAGAGAATAAATAACCTCATTAGTTTTTGGATGTGATGCGCTTGGCTTTATTTTTTCGTTCAAAACAACTTATCCTTTCTTTTATTCATGACAACAAAAAGTTTTTATAGTTTTCAATACGTTTACTGGGGGCATATTGCGCCACCCATTTTTTTGCGTTGTTTGCCAGTTTTTT
>CAYFOB010000121.1:0-2664 GCA_964344525.1 uncultured Thiomargarita sp. | reverse complement strand
GCAATATCCTGCGGTGAGTTGGGTTCTACCATGAGCGCGTGAACTCCATCTTCAATCAAACTCAATGTTGTAGGTTGACGTGTAACAATCATGGGAACATTGCTTGCCGCATATTCAAAAAGCTTCATTGGTGACGTAAAAAAACGGGCTTGTACCTCATTTCCTAATGGTAATAACAAACAATCCGCTTCAACTAAAAAAGAAGGAATTTCTGTAGGCGGTAAAAATCCGAAATATTTGACTCTGTTTTGCACCCCATGAATTCTACTTTTTTCCATGAGCATTGTGGATTGTCCTTCTTTACCACCTGCAATATCCAGATAAAAGTTATCAGGTAAAAACTTTAACGCCTCAATCATAACATCTGTACTTCGCCATGATGGAAACTGTCCAGCAAATCGTATATGAAAGGTCTCTTTTTTGTCCTTTCCTCCTTGTGGAAATTGAAAACCAGCATCATATTGGTTTGGCAATACCACTGCTGGCGCATGATTTGAAAATTTCTGATCCAAAATTGTTAACTGAGAAGGAACCGTGCAAATGATGCCATCTACTTGACGAAATAAGCGACTTTCCTTTTTCAGACTTAAAAAACTCTTAAATGCTCTATTTTGTGCCTGATAGATCATATGAGGAATAGCAGTTTCGTGTAATTCATGAATAACTTTTATTGGCTGATCAAAATGATCTCTTATCGAAATCGCTTTTTGCAGATGGTTCAAAGTCCGGGTAACGATAATAACAGGTTTTTCTGAGGATTTGATCAGCTCAATCACTTTATTTTTGGCGCGGTATTTACCAAACCATCCGTCAACAATACAGTGCATATAAAAAGACGGTGTCAATTCAGCGCCATAGTTTTTCAACGCCTCTTTTATTTGAGCTTCTTTAAGCGCTAAAAGAGAACGATAAAAAATATGAACTGTTCCTAATTTGCCAGATATGGCATAATAATCCCGCAAAACCTGAATAGTTTGCCCAGATGGCGCAGGAAAATGGATACGGTGATAGTAAATAAATGTATAATTCATAGATTCCCATTAGAAACAACATTATCAGCTTTGAGGTCTTTATTTAAGGCTAATCCCCAAATTAAAGCCATTAACAAGCCGTTTTCATCGTGAAAGGTTGTGTTAAAACCAGAAATGATGAAATTTGCCAACCAAATCAAGAGCGCTGCTGTTATCAAACGATTTTTTGTATTATGATATTGCTTAAGTAAACTACCCAAGACTGCAAATAAAAAAAGCAAGTATAAGCCTAAACCACATAGCCCGCCTTCTAGGAGAAAAGTAATATAAGTATTGGTGTAAGCATGAGAGATTTCAGTTTGGGTATAATTTTGTAAATTAATTTGATTAAAATTTTCTGCACCAATGCCAAAGAAAATATTATGATCTAGCCATGCCCGTATAGAGGCATCAATCAGCTCATTCCTCTGGCTCATAAAAAATTCATCCAAACTGTATTCACTACCAAATAAAATAGCAAATGGTACAATGAGAACAAATATTGCTAATAGCTTAGGTTTTTTATATTGTTTCGTCGCAATAAACAGTAGGACAATTAACAAAATGCTGGTGAACAGGACAATGCTATTATCAGTAATCAATATACCTGCGAAGCTGCTAATAATAATAAATAATAAAAAATGGGTGGGGAGATTATTTTGACTAAAAAAACAGCTGAGGGCAATACTAAAAATAAACAGCAAATAAATGGACGAGCTGGCTTGACCCACAGAATGTAGTTCTAAAAATGTACTTGTCTCAACAAAATAAAGTTTATAGAGCCCATAAAACAGCGCCACTGTCATAGAGAAAAAAAGTATTTTATTGAAATTAACAAGCTGCCTTAGATTTAAGGGAAAATGTTTTATAATCAGGAAAATCATAATAATCCTGAAAATATCAATACAAGCTTTCAAGGCTGTTGGGGGGTTAAAAGCAAAAGATGCACTGATCATGGAAAAAACGACAAGCCCACCGGCGCTAAAAGTCAACAAATTTTCATCAAGCTTCAATTCTTTCTTGAAAATCAGATGAATACCCAACAAAATAATGGCAATCACAGAAATTTGTTTTAAGGCCTCTGTAATGGGTAGGGCAAGCGCTAGGGCATAAAATGCGCTTAAAAAGATCGCTTGAGTCCAATCAACCGAACGAATTGTATTTATCATGTGCGTGTGTTGCGTCATTTACGGTTTAGCGCTTTTATTGATTAAAATGTGTCTATTATACTTATGATGAAATTTTATACAATAAAAATTATTTATCTATCATTTTATAAATTGTATCTCACCATTCGCTTAATAAAAAGTATTGTGTGTATCTTTATCAAATACACAATAGACACGATCATAATCTGGGTTTTCCTTGTATTTTTTGATTGCGCTATCAACCACATTAATGGGCGCAGAGCCACATTCTTCACCAATAAGTTCCCATGGTAATTCCTCAACTTAACATAAGGTAATGCGCCATATCGTCCCCATCAAATACCCTTTTTGCCAAACTTCTTCTTGACGTGGACTAAAATCAGATAATGGGTAAAGCAGTGTCGCATTTTTATCATTTTTTTCAACAAACCAGATTTGATCACGTCGAAATATCTTCTTATCAAGTACACTAGTGCATGAGGGCGGAAATTGGAAGAAAACTCGAA
>CAYFOB010000120.1:0-9364 GCA_964344525.1 uncultured Thiomargarita sp. | reverse complement strand
GCGTTATTAGTAAATAGCAACTTTTGTTAATATTTGTTAATAAAAAATGTATCGGTTAAAGCGTTGCTGAGTGAAATGCAAAAATGTAACATTCGCACCCATTTGGGCCATAAAATGAAAGGCTTTAGTGCGGATGCTGTACATACTGAAGGTGGGGACATACAGAGTGATTTAACTATGTTTATGCCTGGCATGACGGGTCCAACTTGGCTGGCAAACAGTGGCTTGCCGCTTTCAGAAGGGGGATTGATTAAAGGCGATGCCCAATGTCGCGTTCCCGGATTTAAGGGTATTTACGTTGTGGGCGACAGTGGCAGTTTACCGGGGCCAGAGTGGTTGCCAAAACAAGCGCATATGGCGGATTTGCAAGCAGAAGCGGCAGTCAAAAATTTGTTGGCTGAACAAAAAGGGCAAGCTGCTGAGCATGGATTCAAAACCGAATTGGTTTGTATTGTCGACACGCTTGACAAGGGCATTTTAGTTTATCGTAACCCAAAACGGGCAACAATGATGCCGAAAATGAGATTCTTTAATTGGGCAAAGCGGTTGTTTGAGTGGAATTATTTACGGGCTTATCGTTAGATAATCAAAACCAGACCTGGCAGGTTTGGGTTTCAACCTGCCAGTCTGTTTTCGGACAATTCTGTTACTCTCCATCCATATATGGTGTCGTTCACTATACAATGTGCCGTTTTCGACCTTTGACTTTTTTATTTCCGTCAATTCCACGTTCTTCGCTAGCATAAACTATTTTTACGAATCAATCAGAAGTTCCTTCTTCGAGGTTTATGATTGATAGCATCGAGTGCGTCTTGCCAAACACCTAGTTGTTTCCATTGTTTAACAATAAACGGTTTGCCAAGGGGGAAAGTCAGAGGATCGCTCCCGCCATTCAATCCTCCCTTTTAAAAGAGACAGAATGGCATTGGTTCGCTTCTCATGGACACAAGAGCTTCCACGAGTTTCCTTTGGAAGCAAATAAGCAGATAATATTTTCCATTCGGCATCAGATAAATCACTGGGGTACATGGCTATTTAGATTTTTAGGAATGAAAGTGCGTAACATCAGTTATTCTCCACAACTAATCTCTCAAACCCCACAGCCACGACGCTATAAGTTCGCAACTGTAACGAGTTTCCATATTTGGATTCTAACACCAAGCGGTATTTGTCTAATTGATTTTTTGACTCGGCAAGTTTTTTTTGCACAGAAGTTAAGGCTTTTAATTTCTTTATGCTCAATTGTTGCGCTTTTTCACCTGTTAAATTCACATCTGACAATTTGACATATTTAAACTCAATCAAAATCTCATTGAGCGGAAAGCGTCGCATTTGGGGGCGTACTATCATAACCAAATCGGCATAACTTCGCTCAAGTTCCACTTCAGAGTCCATGATATAAAGTGATTCACTGATGTTACGCAGCCTCGTTCACAAGCGGCAAAGCGCTGCTTTGCACTCCAAAGAATTTAACGTTTTTTTTTTCGTTCCAAGCAGCGCTTTGTCAGTGTGGGAATAAAAGTGTGTAACATCAGTGATTCATTAAACAATACTGTCAGAAACACCGTTTTGATAGTCAACTCATCTGCCCAAGAATAATCCCGATTATCAAACACTTTAAAGTAGCCTCGTTCAAGGGATTTGCACAAAGGCTAAATGGCAAGCCTTGATTACTTGTGCCAAGACATCGGCAACTTCCTCCGCTCTAAATCCGCATAAATCATTAAATTCATGTAGTAAATAAATGTCCTCAGCAACGTTGTAACCACTGGTAATATCACAGGCGAGGTACCAGATATAAACACTTTGTCTAAACCACGCCCGGCACTTGCTGATTTAACCACTTTGAAAAGCGCTTTTAATGCGCCTTCTCCAGATAACAAAGAATCATAACGACTTTTACTCAATTCCTGATTACCCATCATGAGTTAAATTGTCATATTCATCTATTAACAAATATAGGCGAATTTCTGTTTGTAAAACGGCTCTCAAAACGGATTGAAACGAATGAGCAATATCTGTTGGATCACAGATAATAATGTATTCATTCAGAAAATTTCTATAGCTGTCTTTAAATTGTTCAATACAATCATTGATATGGTTATACATCCTTTGCTCAATTTGCCCCGCATCTCCTTGGGGACTCACCGCCGAAAAATCCCATGTCATGACAAAATATTAAATAGTTGTTTGTAATGAGTTTATAAAAATCGCAAACGCCATAAGGGAATTTAAGCATATTTTTCTCCTTTGAATAATGTGAAAACAATATACCAATCTGTTAATATACATCCTTTCATCTTTCCGCAGGAGAGACAATGAATAGCCCTAAAATAAAACAATTAGGCAATCAAGTCCAAAAAGTCGTAATAACGCAGTGGCAAAGTCAAGTGATACCAAGATTTCAACATTTTTACCACGGTATGTTGTCACAATACAACAAAATAGATATCAAAAATGAGCCTCAACAACGTCGTTTCGTTGTCGCAACCATCATTCTTTTTATTGTATGGTTGTTATTAGTGGGTACGCTGAATTGGAGTGAAATTTTTGTTGGTATTATGGTGGCTGCTTTTACTGCATGGATATCTAGCAAGCATTTGAGTTTTTTAGATTATTTGAAATTAAATTGGACAACTCCTATGCATGTTTTACGTTATCTACAAGTATTTATAGTCGCTTTGGTACGTGCTAATATTGATATGGCCTATCGAGTGTTGTCACCGCGTCTACCGATTAATCCGGCTTTAGTTGAAGTGCAAACCCAACTTCAATCGCCTTTGGGTAAATTGGTATTGGCTAATAGTATTACACTAACACCAGGAACGTTGACGGTGGATGTTGTGGGTGAGCGTTTGCATGTGCATTGGGTAGATAGTACGCAGGGGACGGACTTAGAACAGGCTACCCATGCGATTGCAGAGTCTTTTGAACGTCATTTACGGGAATTTATTGAATGAATTCTTTACTCTTGTTCCTTGCCTTTAGTTTGGTGATTGGCGCGGTATTATTGGGCATGTGGCGCTTCTTTAGGGGGCCCACGGTGCCAGATAGGGTGGTGGCAGCCGATACCTTAGCTGTTATTACAACGGCAGGCTTGGTATGGCTTGCCAGTGAGTTTGACAATCCTATTTATTTGGATATTGCGTTAGTTTATGGTGCTTTGGCTTTTGTGGCAATTGTGGCAATTGCGCGTGCCATTGAAGGTTCACATAATTAATACACCAATCTCATTGGAGTGCTTCGCGGCAGCGAAGCACTCCAAATCAAAACGTCATTGGAGTACAAAGCAACGCTTTGTAAATTTAAAGCTATGACAATACTTGGAAATCTTCTGATATTAATCGGCACCGCCTTTTTATTTTTAGGAGCGTTAGGATTGGTGCGAATGCCTGATGTTTATAACCGCATCCAAGCGGGTACAAAAGCCGTCACACTTGGCTCTTTAGCGGTACTATTGGGCGTGGCATTTCATCATCCGAGCTGGATACCTAAATTATTTTTGATTGCGTTATTTATCTTGCTCACTTCGCCGGTTGGCTCTTCTACAATTGCCCGTGCGGCTTATTTGGTGGGTTTGCAACCTTTTGTTAAAGGAAAAAACTAATGTTAGTTTGGATTACTTTAGTCTGTGTTGTTGTCATGCTAGGTGCTGCCTTTGCTGTTGTGTTTTTGCAAAATTATTTAGCAGCGACGGCGGCGCTTTCTGTCGTTTCTTTAGCACTATCCGTGCTATTTGTGGTATTACAAGCCCCAGATGTGGCTTTAACTGAAGCCGCAGTGGGAGCCGGCGTCAGTGGACTTATTTTGGCTTTAACACTGCGCCGTGTTGGACTTTGGAAGAGGATACATGATGAAACTACGTGAAATCAGCAGCCTGATTTTTATTCTTGGGCTTGGCGTATTACTCATAGCTGTGCTCAAAAACTTGGTTATTGAGCCAGTAGGCGTGGGAGCAATTATTGTTGATCGTGCGCCAAATGAAGTGGGCGCTGCTAACATTGTGGCTTCGGTATTGTTGGCTTATCGTGGCTTAGATACCTTGGGTGAGCTCACAGTTTTATTTGTTGCAGCAACAGCTGCTGGTTTGGTTTTAGGGCAACGTAAACCTGATGCGCCACATGATCCTGATGCTGGCTTTATTCTACGTAGCGCTACTGATGTCCTTTTCCCATTCTTGATCATTTTGGGTGCCTATATCATTCTGCATGGACATTTGACACCTGGCGGTGGATTTCAAGGCGGCGCGATTTTGGCGGCCGCTTTTTTTATTCCTATTTTGGCATCACCAGCAACGCCACTGAATCATCGCGTAAGCAGTTCAGTTGAGGGCATGGCAGGAGCAGCTTTTATTATCATCGGCTTACTGGCACTTTTTGATCAAGGTGATTTTTTGGCGCCTTTGTTAGGAACGGGTGAAATTGGTCAACTATTTTCAGCCGGCAGCTTGCCTTTACTCTATTTGGCAGTCGGACTCAAAGTCGGTGCCGAATTAGCAGGATTGTTGGCGCGTTTGCATGAAACTGAAGCGAGTGATTAAATAATGGAAACAACGTGGATATACGTTTTATCTTATGCGGGTGCCATGGGCTTAATATTGTTGGGTATATTCGCCATGGTGACGTATCGGCATTTGATTCGGGTGATACTTGGATTAATGCTCTTAGAAGCTGGTGTTAATTTGTTTTTGATAACGATTGGTTATCGCGTAAATGCGGTAGCGCCTATTTTGGTAGAAGGGCAAAGCGCAGTGGGCATGGTTGATCCCATTCCACAGGCATTGGTATTGACTGCAATTGTCATTGGCGTGGGAGTCCAAGCTTTGGCGCTCGCCTTAGTCATCAAAACTTATAAAGCTTATGGCACTTTGGATACCAAGGAATTGGCTGTGCGGATTGCTGAAAAAAGTGGCATACAGATTATTGATGGCATACAAGTAGTTGAGGAAAAATCAGCATGAATGCTATTTGGTTAGTTGTTTTACCCTTGCTGGGCGCATTTCTGTTGCCTATCGTGTACCGTAAAAACACGATAGTTGGTTATTGGACGGGACCCATCATATTGGCTATCAACTTAGTGATTATTTGGCACTTATGGGATGATGGTTCACAAAGTATTGCGATGGGTGGCTTTTCTGCGCCTTTGGGTATTATTTTTTACGTTGATAAGTTGGCTTTATTATTTGTAACAGCCATTGTGCTAGGGACGCTCATTTTAAGGCTAGTTTATCAGATGGGACGCATTCGTGAAGAAACCTTGCGCCTGTTGATTGTCGCGGGCGGCTGTGGGCTGGCATTGTCAGGAGACTTATTTAATATTTATGTTTTTTACGAAATTGTCGCTGTCGCTTCCTACGGATTAGCTGCCAGCCGAGGTAATGGGGCTGCTTATGCCGCCAGTTTGCGCTTTTTGATATTGAGCGCGCTCGGTTCATCGCTGTTATTATTGGGTATTGGTTTGATTTATGCGCTAACTGGCACACTCAATTTAGCCCACCTTGCAGAATTGGCGCCCCAAAAGTTAAATGGCACAATTGGGCTAATGGCATTTACCTTGATGTTAATCGGGCTAGGCGTTAAGGCTGAACTGTTTCCCGTCAATACCTGGGTGCCAGAAGTGTATGCCACCGCCACTGCCCGTGTTTCTGCACTCTTAGGCGGAATAGTCTCCAAATTAGCACTATTGGTCGTATTACGCTTACTTGTTTTAATTTACGACAACAGTTCAGCGTACTTGTTATTGCTCAACTTGGGTGTATTGGGTGTCATCACAGGTGAATTGGCGGCGCTACGTGCAACCAGTTTGCGACAAGTACTGGCTTATTCTTCTATTGGGCAACTCGGTTTAGTGGCCATTGCCTTTGCTATTCCAGGTTCTGCCGGGGTGATTGCTGGCACTGCGCTTGCCCTTCACCATGCGCTGGTCAAACCTGCTTTGTTTATGCTCACCGAAGCTTGGGGGGGACAATTAAACCGCTTAGTCGGTGCCGCGCAAGTTTCTATGCTGAGCGCCTTATTATTTTTGGTGCTGACATTGTCACTGGTTGGCATCCCCCCCTTGCCCGGATTTTGGGCGAAGTTTTTGCTAGTGAAGGGTGCGCTAGGTATGGAAAATGCTTGGTATCAAATGGCAATCGCTGTTGTCTTGATTGCGACAGTAATAGAAACAGCCTATTTTCTGCGAATTGTGCGTTTGATGTTTCAACAACAAACACCAAACATTGAAATACCAAGTTTACGCGAACTCGCCCCAGCGTTGACTTTAGTTGCCTTACTTTTTCTGAGCGTTTTAAATGTTGGTTCGATTGGAAAGGGCTTGGATGCAGCCGCCTCAGAGGCTGCAGAAAAAAAGGTTTATATTGACAAAACGTTACCGTCCATATCAAGTACAAAAGAGTTGTCCGAAAATAAAAAATAAAAATCAGACTGGCAGGTTAAACCCAAACCTGCCAGGTCAAACCCCACATATTGAGCAGGTTTGACTTTTCGGACAACTCTATTTAATCAGCATGAGGAAAGAGTGTATTTAATTCACAATTTTTCTTTCAAAAATGGATAACTAAAAATATGATTGTTGCAGGTATTTACTCTTTCAATGGCGGAAAAAAAATCATTGAATCCCGCTATCCAGCTGAGCTGGAAGAAATCATGCAGCTTATCAAGAAAGTGGATAGTAGCGCATGCAAAACCAAAGTTAGCAACGAAAAATCTCGGCCTGGAAAATTGCTATATAGTCCTGCTGAATTGAAGGTAGCGTTCAAAAAAGAGTTCACAGAATTGGAATGGAAGCCTCATAAAATTGCCTGTGATTACCCAACTCAGCACTACGTTTCAGGCTATACAGCGCCAGCAAACCTAAAAAATACTTTTCGTGGGATGGAATTTGTGAAGAACACAGTTGCTGCTGAAGTTCAATTTGGAAAATATGCCTTTATGGTTTATAACGTCTGCGCCAAGATGATCATTTTTCACAAAAAATCTATCATCAATGTGGGAATTGAAATTGTACCAGTCAAAGAATTTGCTAATCAAATGTCCACCGGCGTATCATATTTTGAGCAACTTGTATGGGAACTAGAACAGCGTGGTGTATCCAATGTTGACATTCCAGTGTTAGTTTTGGGTATTACTGACGAAAATAGCAAACCTTTGAAAAAATTTTAAGGTTAAAGTGGCATGTAGGGCGGATCATTGAGTTATGCTTCGCTCTACATTACTTGCTATCCTATTCATACACTTTTTATTATGAACCTACTCAATTTATTATTCATATTATCTCTATTCACCGTTGGTATGAGCTATTGGATAGGCGCACGATGCTATGCGGGTAGATTTGCTGTCGTTGCTTATGCCACACAATTGTGCCTGCTGATTGCTTTATGGGACAAAATGCCCATCAGTGCTTCTTTTTCTTTTGTTGTACTTGATAATGTCATTCACTGGGAAATGACTGGCTTAGGTTGGTTTTTTGCCATCATCACGGTGGGTGCCGCATTATTTTCATCTTGGTACACCGTTGGTGAATGGGGAGAAAGTCAAAAAGACATGCGGCTACAACATGTTGCTTTAGCAGTCAATGTTTTAGCCATGTTAATTTTGCTCTCTAGCGGCGACTTTCTCAGTCTCTTTATTGGTTGGGAATTGGTCAGTTGGGCAGGTTATTTGATTATGACACACCGTGGGGGCAAAGCTGCTGATGCCGCTTTTCGTTATCTCATTTATGCAATGAGCGGCACTATGGCCATTTTTGCAGGTATTGCCCTTGTTTATGTCCAGGTTGGCTCCTTAGCCTTTGCGCCTTTTTGGGAAGCCTTTCCTAATTTGCCGACAGAGACATTATGGACTTTTGTTTTTTTATTTGGCGGGGGGTTCCTCGTTAAAATGGCAATTATGCCCTTCCACCTGTGGCAAGCTGAGGCTTATGCTTTCACCCCAGGCAGTAACGCGACATTTCTGAGTGCTATTTCCGCCCGAATGGGGCTCTTTGGGTTAGCTTTGATATTATTACAACCCTTTGGTGTGGCACGACTCGTTGAAATGACAATTCCATTTACTTTTTTAGATGCGCGTAGCTTACTGATTTGGATAGCCGCCCTGACTTCAATTATTCCTACGTTCATTGCCTTGCAACAAAATGATGCACGTTTGTTATTAGCTTGGCACGGTATTGGTCAAGGAGGACTTATGTTGCTCGGCATTCTCATTGCCACACCACTGGGCGTAGCAGGCGGCATAATGCATATATTTAATCACGCCACTTATCAAGCGGCTTTATTCCTCGCGGTGACTTCGGTGATATACCGCACAGGCACTGCCGATTTAGATCGATTAGGCGGACTGATTGTGCGAATGCCATTGACTTATGTTACCCTCCTCATGGGCATTATTGGTTTAGCAGGTTTACCACCAATGAACGGCTTTGTCTCCAAATGGTTGATTTACAAAGCATTATTAGAAGCAGAAATGCCATTGCTTTTAGTAGCAGCTTCTATCAGTACCTTAGGAACCATCCTGAGTGTGTATAAATTGATTCATAATACTTTTTTGGGTCAATTACGTAAAGAACACTATGAAATTAAAGAAGTCCCTTGGACGATGAGCGTACCTATGCTTATATTGGCGGGCATTGCTTTTATCACAGGATTCATGCCAGGGCTGGCATTATCTTTGGTAGATAAAGCACAAGCTGCTTTAGGCTACGCCACCTTAACCCACCATTTAGGCGGCATTAGTTGGCCAAATGGGGGACTCAATATGCTCTGGGTAACAGGCATATTTCTTTATGGCGTTGGCATTGGCGCCATTATCTTCTTCCTTGGCAACCGACGTTTTATCACTCACCAATGGGACAACTACGCTGGTGGACACTTCCTATCCTCTGATATACGCTATAATTACACACACAATTTTTATCCAGGTGTCATGCGCGTGATAGGACCCTGGTTCCGCAAAAGTATTGTTAAATTAGAACAAGGACTGACCAATTTAGCGCAAGTCTTGGCAGGCGCATTTCATAGCTTTTATCGGGTGAGTTATACACCGCTATATTTGTTGGCGGTGACGGTGTTGGCTTTGGTTTGGATGGTGTAATGTTTTGTTTCCAAGCGCTGGTTCGATGCTGATGTTACGCACTCAAAGCACCGAAACTATTAAGTTAAAAAGCGTAACATCAGTTACTTATTTGTTGGAATAAAAAAATGCAACTTGAACTAACAAAAAGCTCCTTTAAAAAAAATCGTAATTTTTGTGATTTAAGTACTGATGTTACGCACTCTTGTTCTCAAACCTCATTAAACGATTGGGATGAGAAAAAGAATAAATCAAAACGGTTTTCATCCATTTTATAACTCATCCCTGTAGTTAAT
>CAYFOB010000119.1:0-9373 GCA_964344525.1 uncultured Thiomargarita sp. | reverse complement strand
CCCTGATCAACCTCATATCATTTTTGATAAAAGCATCTGGATTGGCATTAAAAATTTTGACCATGTGTTGCTGTATAGAAACTCCTTTTGGGAGGGTTTTTTCAGCAATTTTCCACAAGGTATCATTTTGAGCAATAGTATAAGCCCCCCCTTCAACACTTGAGGTGACGTTCATATTTTCTAATGATTTAGCGTCGCCTGGTGTCTCATCACTGGTCAGTTCGTACAAAGGAGGGTCCAACAATACGGCATATTCGCGCAAAACGACTCCACTTGTCCAATTGGCTTCTACTAAAAAATTGAGAAAAGGCTCTTTTAAAGGTTCTTGGGTGCTTATATAAACAACGGCTTCCGTTTTGCTGGTTGGTTGGACAAGAAATTGTAACGTCGTCAATAGCTGTGAACGATTTAAACCAGCCCGGCTGTGAGCTGTTACTGAAGCCAGGTTTACTTTGAGAGTAGATATATTCCCTTTGGGGATGGAAAAAATTTCTATTTTTGCATTTAAAGGCTCATTAAGATTTGATTCGACCTGGATATCGCTCAGCCCTACTGCATAAACTTTTAGCGCGAAGAGTGTCGCTATCAAGGCCAAGGTCATCGTGAGTTTACGCATTATTACGATCTCCTTGGATTTAATCCAAGTGACCCGCCTAAAGAGGGTCACTTGGATTAATGATTTGTTGAAATTATTTATTTTGTTTAATTAGATTAATTATATATGGTTTTTTACCAAAATTTCTGCAATTTGAATGCTATTCAATGCTGCCCCTTTACGAATATTATCAGAAACTACCCATAAGTTAAGTCCACGTGGATGAGAAATGTCCTCACGAATACGTCCAACAAAAACAGGATCTTTTCCAGCGGCCTCAGTAATAGCCGTGGGATAGCCACCGGGTTGGCGTTCATCCATCAAGACAACGCCTGGGGCATCTTTCAATAATGTACGTGCCTGTTCCACGCTGATTTTATCATGGGTTTCAATATGTACCGCTTCGGAGTGTCCATAAAAAACGGGAACACGTACGGTGGTTGGATTGACTAAAATAGATTCATCCTCAAAAATTTTTTGAGTTTCCCAAACCATCTTCATTTCTTCTTTGGTGTAGCCATTTTCCATAAAAACATCAATATGTGGCAAAACGTTAAAAGCGATTGGTTTGGGATAAACTTCAGATGTAATGGGTTTTCCATTGAGCCGCGCAGCGCTTTGGGTAGCCAGCTCGGAAATCGCCTCCTTGCCAGTACCTGAAACGGATTGATAAGTTGCTACATTAATCCGCTCAATCCCCACAGCATCATAAATTGGCTTGAGGGCAACCAGCATTTGTATAGTTGAGCAATTAGGGTTGGCGATAATATTGCGCGTTTTATACTGCGCTATGGCATGGGGATTCACTTCTGGCACAACAAGTGGAATATCCACTGCTCGCCGAAATTGTGAGGTATTGTCCACCACCACACACCCAGCCTCTCCTGCCCGTGGAGCATAAATGGCTGAGACTGAGGCACCTGGTGAAAATAGACCAATTTGTACTTTTGAAAAATCAAATTGTTCTAAATCGCCAACAACTAAGTATTTACCTTTAAATGCTATTCTGTGACCAGCGGAACGGTGGCTGGCTAAGGGATATAAATTACCCACCGGAAAGTTGCGTTCTTCCAAAATGGATATCATGGTTTCACCGACAGCACCGGTGGCGCCAACCACTGCAACATCAAATAAACGACTCATCTTTTTTACTCCTAAGCAGCGCGTGATAATGCGGCCACCACCGCATCACCCATTTCGCGAGTAGTCACACCATTTTGCCCAATATCCTGAGTACGCAAGCCATCACGTAATACCTGACTCACTGCATTTTCAATCGTTGTGGCTAATGCGGATTGATTTAAACTATAACGCAACATCATGGCCACTGACAAAATGATTGCCAATGGATTAGCAAGGTTTTGTCCCGCAATATCAGGGGCAGAACCATGTATTGGCTCATACATGCCCTTATTGTGTGCATCCAAAGAGGCGGAAGGCAACATACCAATAGAACCCGTCAATTGAGAGGCTAAATCTGACAAGATATCGCCAAACATATTGGTTGTCACAATCACATCAAATTGTTTGGGCGCACGTACTAATTGCATGGCGGCGTTGTCCACATACATGTGAGTGAGCTCAACGTTAGGATAGTCCTTGCTAACTCGTGTGACCATTTCTCGCCAAAGCTCGGTGGCTTCCAGTACATTGGCTTTATCAACTGAACAAAGGCGTTTTTGTCGTTTTTCTGCACTCTCAAAAGCGACTCGTGCAATCCGTTCAATTTCACTTTCACTGTAAACTAGGGTGTTAAAACCTTGCCGCTCACCATTGTCAAGAGTGCGAACGCCACGCGGTTGCCCAAAATAAATGCCCCCCGTCAATTCACGCACAATTAAAATATCTAATCCCTCAACAACTTCTGGTTTGAGCGTTGAGGCATTTGCCAATTCAGGAAATAGTAAAGCAGGCCTTAAGTTAGCAAATAGTTTGAGTTCAGAACGCAAGCCTAACAAGCCTTTTTCAGGACGGCGGGCGATTTCTAGTGACTCCCATTTTGGGCCCCCAACGGCCCCTAATAATACCACATCCGCTTTTTTAACCAGTTCTAAAGTTTCGGGGGGTAAAGGATGTCCAGTTGCATCAATAGCAGCACCACCGACTAAACCTTGTTCCAAGCGCACATCTAAACCAAACGAATTTTGTAACGTTTCTAATACTTTTATAGCCTCAGCCATAATTTCAGGGCCAATACCGTCACCGGGTAGGATTGCGATCGTTTTAGTTGTCATAATTTAATTTTTTTGATGAATTTGAACTGTGATTTATGTGATTGATATTATGAGGGGGCTAATGCGGATTTTTTCCTCAAATCAATCACATAAATCAAGCGACAAGTCTATTTTTTTCACTCACGAAAAAAGCAAAAGAGATTCAAGCCGTTACGCTGGCAAAAAGCCAAGGAGCCTCCAGTTTGCGCCGATTTTCATAAGCAACAATTGCATCCCCTTGTCGCAAAGTCAAGTCAATATCATCTAAACCATTTAGCAAACAATGTTTTCTAAAGCTGTCTATAGTAAATGTTAAAGCTTCCCCCGTTGGGGTTATCACCGTTTGCGCCGTCAAATCAATTGTGAGACTATAGCCTGGTGTAATGGCTTTAAACAGAGAATCAACAATTTTTTCTTCTAAAACAATGGGTAATATGCCATTTTTAAAGCAATTGTTATAAAAAATATCAGCGAAACTTGGCGCAATAATAGCGCGAAAGCCGTAGTCAAGCAAAGCCCAAGGCGCATGTTCACGACTAGAGCCACAGCCAAAATTGCGGCGTGCCAATAAAATTTGAGCCCCCTGATAATGGGACTGATTTAGCACAAAATCTTGATTTAATGGGCGATGGGTGCAATCTTGCCCCGGCTCACCGTGATCTAAATAACGCCATTCATCAAAACAATAAGGTCCAAATCCGGTGCGATGAATGGATTTTAAAAATTGTTTAGGAATGATGGCATCGGTATCGACATTAGCGCGATCCAACGGGGCCACCAAACCGGTCAAAGTCGTAAAGGCTTGCATATATCAGTTACCTTGAATTTTTACCCGCGCAAAACGGCGTTTACCCACTTGATAAACATGATTTGAAGCGGCTGGAATTTTCATGACACGATCACTCACTCGCTCTCCGTCAATTTTAACGGCGCCCTGCTTAATCATACGTATTGCTTCTGAAGTGCTTGGTGTTAAGCCCGCATTTTTGAGCAAATTGGCTATTGGTATATCACCCGTCTCCACCGTTAAAGTCACCTCTGGTATATCCTCTGGCAATTGCCCCCCGCGGAAACGGGCTATAAATTGTTCATTCGCATGCTCTGCCGCCTTTCGGCTATGAAAACGTTCAACAATTTCTTGGGCAAATTCTATTTTAATATCACGCGGGTTTGCGCCTTGTTTCCATTGCTGAATTTGTGCGGGTGTTTTAAAACTCAATAGATCAATGTAACGCCACATTAATTGATCAGAAATGGACATTATTTTACCAAACATTTCATCTGGGGGCTCATCAATACCAATATAATTTTTCAAGGACTTAGACATTTTTTGTACCCCATCTAAGCCTTCTAAAATCGGCATAGTTAGCACCACTTGCGGTGTTTGTCCGTAGTGTTTTTGTAATTCACGTCCCACCAACAAATTAAATTTTTGATCTGTCCCACCCAACTCGACATCCGCTTGCAATTGGACGGAATCATAGCCTTGTATTAATGGATATAAAAACTCATGAATGGCAATTGCTTGTCCGCTTGTGTAACGTTTATGAAAATCATCACGTTCAAGCATTCGTGCAACGGTGTGTTTAGCAGCCAATTTAATGAGCTCACCGGCATCCATTTTGTTCATCCATTCTGAGTTAAAACAAATTTGTGTCGTTAAGGGATCAAGAATTTTATAAATTTGTGCCTGATAAGTACGAGCATTTTCTAATACCCCCTCCCTTGATAAGGGTTGACGAGTCACATTTTTGCCTGTAGGATCACCAATCATGCCCGTAAAATCGCCGATTAAAAAGAAAATCGTATGCCCTAAATTTTGAAATTGACGCAATTTGTTAAGCAATACCGTGTGCCCCAAATGCAAATCAGGTGCTGTTGGATCAAAACCGGCCTTAATACGTAGGGGTTTGCCACTTTTCAATTTGGTGCGTAATTCATCCTCTAATAATATTTCGTGGCTACCTTGTTTGATTTGAGTTAATGCCTCTGTTTCCATGCACAACCTCGAACATAAAAAATATTGAGTTTAACATAATGTTTTGAAAAAATCGTATTGACATGGTGCTGATACTTTACCAAAATGAATTTGGTTAATATGTGCAATCAATTTATTGTAATAAAATTTTATCCCATCATAATTAAGTTGATGGATTATTTTCTTGACTCTTAAATATAATCTCAGTTATTTTAATGTGTTTTTTTTGGCGCATCACTTAGGAGTGTAAGTAACATGCCATTTTTTAAGAAAAATACAACTCATCTCACCGGCTCAAACGTACATATAAAATATGTCTTTGAGCCTCGTCCTTCTTTATCAGAATTAATAGTCAATTCGCGATCTAAGTCACGTCCTATTTTGCCCTTCAAAATGAGGGGATACGATTTTAGCATTGAGTGTGGGTTACGTCTAAAACCCCCTTTTTTGAGCCGTTGCTTAAATTCTAGGGTCATGACGATGTGTAGCCTATTTGCAATGTGGCCCTTCTTATGGTGGATTACTACCTCCAATGCCTCACCACAACCAAAGCTGTATCGTTTGCAATCCCCTGTTGTCACCGTACCCGCAGCTAAACCCCCACTTGTCCCCAAAATAGTGCCATCATCTTGGCTACATCTCAATGTCAAGCCCGGTGATAATTTATCACTCATTTTTGACACACACCAATTAAATAAAACACACTTGCATCAAATTTTTGAATTGGGGGAATATACAAAACAATTACGTCAACTCCCTATCGGGCACAAATTGCATATTAAACATAATGAGGGGAATATTGAAGATTTTATCTTGGTATTGAATAAGAGAGAGGGATTACATCTTTATCGAGAAAATGATAAATTTGATGGCGATATTCAACCTGTGGCTGGTATGCACACTGAAACTGTCGCAACCCATGGCAAAGTTGATACTTTATTATCTGTTGCGGCACAAGAAGCGGGGTTATCAAAAAAACAGCTTGATCAGCTCTCCCAAATTTTTCAATGGGAGATTAATGATGTTCAACCAGGCGATCAATTTAGCGTCATTTTTGAACGAACAGTATTTAAAGGGGATTATGAGCCGGGCGATATTTTAGCCGCAGAATTTGTAAACCAAGGGCAAGTTTACCGCGCAGTACGTTATACAGATCCTGTTGGCGCGACGGCTTATTATACACCAAAGGGTTTTCATTTACAAAAAATCTCTATACTCAACGCCCCCCTCGAATTTATCAGGATTAGTTCCCCCTTTGGTGAACGCAGACACCCTATTTCTGGCATCTATCGTTTTCATGACGGCATTGATTATGCCGCGCTATGGGGCACGCCAATTGTTGCGGCTAGAAATGCCACTGTCAAGTTTGTGGGTAGAAGGGGTGGCTACGGAAAGGTCATTATTTTAGAACATCACAAGCGTATACATACTTTGTATGCACATTTATCACGCTATGCTGAAGGCCTACGTGTTGGCGACACGCTTGTCCAAGGGCAAATTATTGGGTATGTTGGTCAGAGTGGGCAAGCAACAGGGCCCCATCTACATTATGAAATTCAATTAGATGGTGTGGCAATTAACCCAAAACTTGCGGAACATCCTATTACTTTACCAATCGCCAAAGAACACAAAGCGCATTTTTTTGGTCATATTCAAAATTTGGTGACCCAATTGGACGTCGCCAGTCAGCAGACAAAGCTGGTACAACTTGTCCCCCATATGTGATAGGTTTGTCGGGTAGGAGTCCAAACTTTAGTTTGGACTCCCAGCAGACATCATTAAATAATTTAATGATCACAGTATCAGAAACTTTATCATTTTGCCCAACAAAACTTGGCTTTGACTTTGTGATTGCTATCAGCCCCGGATCCCCTCGTCTAATGAAAAAATTTCAGTCAATGAATACCACGCGAAAGGTTTTAAAATTAAAAAAAACGTTTGATATAGTTTGATTATATAGACATGTCAACAGATTTCTATTTTATCGCTATAATATTATGAATAAATGCCCCGTCTGTGAATTTTCAGTTCAAGAAGAGGCTACCGCTTGCCCTCAATGTCGTTGGGAGTTTTTGAGCATGCCCCCAAAAGATGAAGCCAAATACAAAGCAGATTTAGAAAAAGCGCAGCAAGCCTACCAATCACCTAATATGAAACGGGATGTATTTGAATTTAGAGAAGAATTTCGGAAAAGACTGGAAAATAGCGGGCCTTATTCAGCAGGTACAGCCACTTTATTGAAGGACAAATATGACATTGAACAAGGCATTTTTCCTTTAGAAATCAAATGGAAGGGGTGGGTAAGTTCCTTAAATCCGGTTTTAGATGGATTCTATATTAATGCGGATCGTGATTTTGCGAAAAATTTGTATGAGAGCAGTCCTACTCACCCATTGTTGGTGCAGTTGACTGCCAACGATGATGAAGTGAGGATGAATGCTATCATTTTATCAGGAATGGGACAAACCTTGACAGTCAAGCAAAGTGAAGATGAAAAGGCTTGGCAGGATGCGTTGCAGCAAGATACATTGCAATCTTATCAAACTTATTTGAGTGGTAATATCCTAAAAAGATATGCCAATGAAGCACAAAAACGATATGAGCAACATAAGGCAACGCAAAACGAAAAAGAAGAAAAGAAAGGTCAATTCTTTGAATTTGAGGTTGTCACCGTTGATGTTTCTGGAACAATCACCCACAGCGAACGAAAACAAGCTCGCTACCAAACTGAGGACTTGGGTAATGGTGTAACCCTAGAAATGGTTTACATTCCAGGGGGAACATTTATGATGGGGGCTTCTGAAACAGAAAAAGGTAAAGATGAAGATGAAGGTCCGCCGCATGAAGTCACTGTGAAACCCTTCTATTTTGGTAAATATCCTATCACTCAAGCACAATGGAAAGCAGTGATGGAAAATAACCCCTCTTTTTTTAAAGGAAATAATCGCCCAGTCGAACGGGTTTTATGGCATGATGCTGTCAAATTTTGTAAGCAACTTTCTGAAATGACGGGTAGAAGCTATCGTTTGCCTAGTGAAGCAGAATGGGAATGTGCCTGTCGGGCAGGGACAAGCACGCCTTTTCACTATGGCGAAACGGTTACTACTGATTTAGCCAACTATAATGGTAAATCTGCTTACGCCTCTGGACCACAAGGCATTTCTCGTGATGAAACAACTGAGGTAGGAAGCTTTCCCCCAAATGCCTTTGGCCTTTACGACATGCATGGTAATGTTTATGAATGGTGTGCAGATCCTTGGCACGATAATTATAAGGGGGCTCCCTCTTATGGTCGGGTATGGGAAGAGGGGGGAACACCTTCAAAGCGGTTGTTACGTGGTGGTTCGTGGTACGGTTCTCCCTGGTTTTGTCGTTGTGCCACTCGCAATTGGTTGTCAACTATCAATATGTACGACAACGTTGGCTTCCGTGTCGCGTTGCTTGGTACGGAATGGACTTAAAGACATGTTTCGGACGGGGCTGCAAACCCCATCCGGCACATTAGTCTAACTGAATTTCTACCCGCTGATTTTTAGTCCAAGCCTCTGGATCCTGATCAGAGACCAAGGGCACTTTGCTCCCATAACCATGAACTTGAATACGTGTCATTGGAATACCCCGTTTTTCCAAGGCCTTAGCCAAAGTGTATGCACGATCTTTGGAAAGCGCTATGTGTCGTTTTTCGCTTTCCTCTGCGCTCAATCCTTCAAATGGTTTGTTGCCAGAGTGTCCAGATATTTTTATCATACGATCAGGAAGTGCCTTGAAAGTCGCAGCCATCTCATCAAGTTGGCCTTCTGAGCCTGGTAGTAAAGTGGCTTTGTCTAACTCAAATTGAAAACCGCGGAAAGTGACCACTGGTTGTTCCATTCTAGCTAAACCGCGTAATCCACAACTAGAAATCATCCGATCAATTGCTTGCCGCCGTTGGTTGTTATACAGTAACAATAAACTTTCTTTATTAAAAATATCACCTTTTTCATTGATAGTATAACGGTTCTCCTTTAAAAGCGCTGTTATCCGCTTTTTGGAATCCTTATCGGTTTGGCAGGCGTGAAGGTGTGCCTCCAGACTGAGAGGAAATTGCCCTTGTTTGTAATAAATTTCCCCTAAACCATGATAAGCATCTGATAAATTCGGATCAAGAGCGAGCGCTTGGCGGTAGTAAACAATTGCTTGGGAATCATTGCCATCTTCTTTTAAGAGTTCAGCTAAGTTGTTATAATTTTTCGCATTGCTGGGGCATTGCTGTATTGCACTTTCGAGTTTTTCCCTAGCTTGATTGATTAAGCCTTTTTGATATAAATCAAAGGCTTGATTACTTAATTCGATGGCAGAATCACAATTTTGGGCGGCTTTAGTGTCTATATTTCGTTCAGCCTGTGTCTCTGTTTCCGGGGGCGTAGTTTGTGCCTCAGCTTGCGGTTTAGCCGTTGTTGGAAGCATGCAAGCGTTCAAATAGAAAAGGGCAGTAAAGAGTATTAAGGTGCGAAAAATATAAAGAGGCATGAAAATCTCCTTGTGTGAATAACTACAAGGATTACTTTTAATAAAGGATAAGTCAAAAGCGAAAAGGCATGCATGCGG
>CAYFOB010000118.1:1216-9383 GCA_964344525.1 uncultured Thiomargarita sp. | reverse complement strand
CAGGGGCGTGTTAAATTTTCTAAAGCCATAATAGCCGCTAATAATTCCATACGATTATTGGTGGTATTCAGTTCGCCGCCATAAAGCCGCTCCTCCTCGCCCCCATAGCGCAATAACACGCCCCAACCGCCCGCGCCCCCGGGGTTGCCACGACAAGCACCATCAGTAAATGCTTCAATAGTCTCCATCAGTTTTCCTGTCTGTGTGTACCAACGACTTCTGTCACTAAAGCGGGTTGAGTTAACCACTTCGGTTTAATGGGCGTTAAAGTGGCCACACGTTTTTTTGCAACTACCATATACACAACGCCCAAATTGCCTGCCCAACGTGAGCCTATTTTTTCAAATAGAGCCATGTAGTACTTAAAACGATCATTTCGAAAAGGGAGGGCAAAAAAGAATGTTTGTTGTTGTTTTAAATCAAAACCCAATAAAGCTAACCAATCTTTAATGCGTAATAATGGCAAAAATTTTCCACACCATGGGGCTTTTTTGTTGCTAAACAAACGCCAGAGGCCCCACAGGCTCATTGGGTTAAAGCCCAATATGACGACATGCCCTTCCGGAATTAATACTCGTTCTACTTCGCGCAAAATGTCATGTGGATTTTCTTCAAATTCTAAAACGTGTGGTAACAACACGACATCAATGCTATCTGGCGCAATAGGCAGGGTATCAGCAGACGCATAAACGCTGGAGTAGGGTTTGTAAATTGTGTCGGCAGAAAGGCTTAAGACACAGCGGTGCCTGATGCGGCTACTTTCAAGCAAAGAACCATACCCTAAGTTGCCAATTTGCAACAAATGATAACCAAATAAATGGGGCAAAGTTTGTTGCAAGACATCAGATTCTTCACTCAATAAGCGCTGTCCCAACGGAGTTTGAAACCACCAATTAAGTTGTGTAGAGCAATGGGTGCCCATCAGGCTAGAGTCGATGAGAAAAGTGGAGGGATTAAAATGGTAGCTTAATCCCTTCAGGTAGTCCCATACCACCTGTCAAGCCGGCTAATTTTTCTTGGCTGGTTTTTTCGACTTTACGCACAGCATCATTAACGGCGGCAGCCACTAAATCTTCCAGCATTTCTTTGTCATCACCCATCAGGGCGGAATCGATTTCAACATGGCGCACGTCATGTCGCCCTGTCATAACCACTTTGACCATGCCACCACCTGATTCGCCTGTGATTTCCATTTGAGCGAGCTCATCTTGGGCGTTTTTAAATTCGCTTTGCATTTTTTGGGCTTGTTTCATTAAGCCGACAAGTCCGCTTTTCATTATTCATCCTCTAAAAAAAAGTGAGAGAAACCAAGTTTTTTAACTTGGTTTCTAAACAGACGCAAAAAAAAAATTCTACTCATTCAGCTAATTTTTGAGTCAGTATAGCAAATTCTTGTTTCATTTGCTTATTTTCAAATATCAACAAATCTGGCACTTGGATGTTAAGCAACAAATCAAAAGATTTTTGGCTTGTGCGTAACAAATTCACTAATTCGCCACTCAGCCTAACCGTTTTATAGGTATTTTGTGCAATTTGCAAATCTGTGGCGGTTTTATCCATTGCTCTAACCATCTTGCCACGTTGCCCAATTAAATGTCTTTTGTACAAAACAGCAGTTTGTAAAGTCAAATTTTGAGCCTCAAGATTAGCCCTTAAATGTTGGCGACGGTTTTTATCCCTCTCTTTACGCAACAAATTTCTGGTGTTCGCGTTAACTTCTTGAACATCTATAACAATTTTGTCCATTTTAGGCAAATATTTTTCATCAATATTATTAATGAAGGTTTGCTGCATGTGTAACAGCGTTTTTAATAACACTGTGTACATACCATAATAGCGTTGGCTGATGTCGATATCTTCGCCAGTATTGATCGTCAGTTCCATCAATTGTTGGCTAATTTGTTTGACATTATCATAAACAATACTGCTTTGAATAATATCGTCTCCCACAACACTTGATAACAGCACCTCCAATTGCTCCTGCGTTAAAACCACGCCTTTTTCTGCCAGCTCGTCAGCAAACTGCATTTTGAGTTTAATAATTTCCCTATTTTTGTTATTAATAAGCTTGTTGAGACGCTCAATTTCAGCTTTATAATCATCCTTCGTTTTTATCCATGTGGCTTGATCTGGCGCACTGACTTGGGCTTGGCGATATTCAGAAATGCTTTGTTTTATTTCTCGAATTTCGTCTTCAAGGGCACGAATCTGGGCTCTTGTTTGGCTAGAGTTGGAAATACTCAAAATCTCCACTGCTTCATCAAGCAAACTATTGATATCCGCTTTGTTATCTTGTTTATCTCTTAATATCCAAGCGGAATCTGGTAGCGTTTCCTGTTCCTGTTCTAACTGTAACACCTTATCAAGCGTTGGCGTTACTTTATTCCAGACTTGTCCAAAGAGGGGATCTTTTTGTCGATCAGAGGCTATTTCATTGGTCGGTTTAACGATGCTTTCAAGGCTTTCGGCACCGCTACTCCACATATTTGCTATCGCCTCCTTGGATTTCTCCCACCAAGAGGTGTTGTCAGCACTTTGGTCACTCTCTTCTGCAACACAACCAAGCATGACAATCAATAGCAAGGTTGCTAGTGATATTTTTATAGGGTATCTATTCATTTTTTGACTCCAGTTTGATAACTGTTCACTGATAAAATGCGCGCTTCACAGTTTTCTTTCATATAGATCACAAAAGGATCTTTGTCAACCGCAGAGACCACATATTTTTGACGGACTTCTTGAACACCTTGCTCTTGAACAACCGGTGTTTCAGGATCTTCTATGTAAATATGCAAACGTTGTGTCTCTCCAAAACGTTTTTGCAATGCGCTTTCTAATTCGTTTTTTCGTCTTTGTTTATCGCCCAAAAAGCTTTTAAAATTGCGCGACAAAGATAGGTGCCAAATATCACCCTCGCGTTGCTTTAAGACACAACGGTTCGCCAAAATATTAACAGCACCATGAATCTCTAACGATTGTACGACATCTCCCCACTCAGCACTACCATTTAATGTGGGGGGTTGTTGTACAGGCGGGGGTGTTCTTTGAGGTGGAGGAGCGGGTTGTATGGTGTCAGGGCGAAATGCTAACATACGCAACATCACCATTTCAAAACCGCCACGTTGTTCAGGGGCTAACGGTAAATCACGCCGCCCTAATAAACCAATTTGATAAAATAATTGCACATCTTCTTGTGACAATTGATCTGCCAATTGCAAAATCGCTTTGCCCTCGGGTTGGTTAGCATCGACGGTTGTCGGTACAGCTTGTGCCAAAGCAATTTTTTGCAATAAAGAAAGTATATTGCCTAGCACGGAAAGAAAATCGGGATTTTGCTCTGCCAATTGGGCAATGCGTTCTAAAATACCTGGAGCCTCTTTCGCAGCCAACAAGCTGACCAATTCTAAAACCACGTTGTGATCAAGCGTACCTAACATGCTACTCACATCATCGCTTGAAAGGTTGCCCGCCCCATAAGCGATTGCTTGATCTAACAAACTTAAGGCGTCCCGCAAACTCCCATCCGCAGCTTGCGCCAATAAGTGTAGTGCTTGAGTTTCATAACCAATACCTTCATCTTCAACAATTTTTGTTAAATGCTGAGTGATTTGTTCAAGTGGTAAACGTTTGAGATTAAATTGTAAACAGCGTGATAAAATTGTCGGGGGTAGTTTTTGTGGATCTGTGGTGGCGAGTAAAAATTTGACATGCGGGGGTGGCTCCTCCAAGGTTTTCAACAAAGCGTTGAAACTGTGGGTAGATAACATGTGTACCTCATCAATGAGGTAAACTTTATAGCGCCCCCGTGTCGATGCATACTGTACATTTTCCAATAAATCGCGGGTATCTTCGACTTTGCTGCGCGATGCGGCATCGACTTCAATTAAATCAATAAAACGTCCCTCATCAATTTCACGACACGTGTTACACTCTCCACAGGGCGATGCCGTCACACCTTTTTCACAATTGAGAGATTTTGACAAAATTCGCGCAATTGTTGTTTTGCCCACCCCGCGCGTACCGGTGAATAAATAGGCATGATGGAGGCGATTATTTTCCAATGCATTTGTCAACGCTCGCAAGACATGGGCTTGACCCACCATTTCATGAAAACTATGGGGGCGCCATTTGCGTGCTAGGACTTGATAAGCCATGTTATCACTTTTTAGTTGTTTGTTATTTAATAATAAGGTGCTGTAATCTTAGGAGAGGGGTTAGATGGGCGGCAGCCCACACCAGCCACACCCCGGCACACGCCGTCATTGCTGCCGCTGCTTCCTTCCGGACCTGACGGGGTTCACAATGAAAACGTTGCGAGGGGACCGACATAGACCACCATAATTGGCGGAGAGAGAGGGATTCGAACCCTCGGTACGCCATTTAGACGTACACACGATTTCCAATCGTGCTCCTTCGACCGCTCGGACATCTCTCCATAGGCGAATAAAATTCTAACAAATGTAGATTGTTAAATCTAGTCTTTTTGGATAAAAAGATTAAGCCATTTGTACAGTGCCTGTCATTTTTGCTATTTGGGGATTGGATTGACGAAATTCAATAGTCAAAAAATTTGAACTGTGATGATTTATGTGATTGATTTGAGGAAAAAATCAGATCACATAAATCACAGTTCAAATTAATTTAAAGTGATAATCCGAGACGACGATAAATTGCCCATGGTCACAAACATCTCATTCATGCGCTTAACAAATGTCGCAGGATCCTCTAAATGTCCCCCCTCGCTGAGCAATGCTTGGTCAAACAGGAGAAATGCCCAATCGTTAAAGCGTGTCTCATCCGTCTCCTCCTTGAGGGCATTCACAATTGGATGTTGTGGATTGATTTCCATAATAGGATTACTACCACCGAGATTTTGTCCCGCTGATTTGAGCAAGCGTTCTAGGCTGGCATCCATCCCATGCTCGTCTGCGACCAAACAAGCGGGGGAAGTGGTTAAACGGTGCGTAACCCGTACTTCTTTTACCTTGTCCCCCAAGGTTGTTTTGATGCGTTCCACCAAAGGTTTCAAGGTATCTGAGGCTTTTTCGGTTTCTTTTTTCTCCTCTTCATCCTCCAATTCACCTAAATCCAACTCGCCTTTAGTCACCGACTGTAACGATTTGCCTTCAAATTCATTGAGATGGCTGCCCAACCATTCATCAATTTGTTCAAAAAGCAACAACACTTCGATGCCTTTTTTGCGGAAAATTTCTAAATGTGGGCTGTTTTTGGCAGCTGAAAAACTTTCAGCAGTGACATAATAAATTTTTTCTTGCCCTTCCTTCATGCGCCCCACATAGTCTTCCAGCGAAATCGCCGGTGTGGAATTATCGTCATGGGTGCTTGAAAAACGCAACAACTTGGCAATACGCTGCTTGTTAGCGTGATCATCAACAACCCCCTCTTTGAGCACCCGACCAAATTCTTTCCAAAAAGTCGCATATTTCTCTTGATCATTTTTCGCCATATTCTCCAGCGCACCAAGGACTTTTTTCGTTGTGCCAGAGCGAATAGCATCAAGTTGCTTGTTATGCTGCAAGATTTCCCGCGAAATGTTTAACGGCAAATCATTGCTATCAATGACCCCGCGTACAAAGCGTAAATAAGGCGGTAACAATTTTTCGTTATCATCCATGATAAACACACGTCGTACATACAATTTGACCCCTTTATGGTTGTTACGATCCCACAAGTCAAAGGGCGCACGACCAGGAATAAATAACAATGTGGTATATTCGTTTTTGCCTTCGACTTTGTTGTGAATATGCGTTAATGGCGCTTCAAAGTCATGGGCGACATGTTTATAAAATTCGGTGTATTCATCATCGGTGATTTCTGTTTTAGCCCGTGCCCATAAGGCCGTTGCTGTATTCACCACCTCCTCTTCGATGGTTTTTTTGTCCTTGTCATTCTCATCGGTAGTGACTTTCGGCATCACAATGGGTAAAGTGATATGATCAGAGTATTTTTTGATGATGCTTTGCAAGCGATAATCTGATAAAAATTCATCCTCATCAGGACGCAAGTGCAAAATGACTTCCGTACCATGCTGTTTACGCTCAATTGTTTCAACACTATACTCCCCCTCACCAGCAGATTCCCATTTGACCCCATGTGAGGCATCTAATCCGGCGCGACGAGTGAGTAAAGTCACTTTATCTGCGACAATAAACGAGGAATAAAAGCCAACCCCAAATTGTCCAATCAATTGGGTGTCCTTAGCTTTGTCACCGGTTAAAGATTTGAAAAATTCGCGGGTGCCAGATTTGGCAATTGTACCAATGTTCTCTATCACATCCTCACGCGACATGCCAATACCGTTATCGCACACAGAAATCGTACGAGCATCTTTGTCAAAATTAACCCAAATTTTTAAATCAGCATCACCTTCATACAACGCATCATCCGACAAAGCCTCAAAACGCAATTTATCAGCCGCATCTGAGCCATTGGAAATCAACTCGCGCAGAAAAATTTCCTTGTTGCTATACAAAGAATGTATCATTAAATCAAGCAGTTGTTTGACTTCGGTCTGAAAACCTAGCGTTTCTGTATGTGCTTCAACAGTCATTTAAATTTCTCCTTGGCATAAAAATTGAAACGATAATATAAGGAGTATCCTGGGCAGTTTCAATACCCAAAGAAATAACAGATAATTTGTAGGATTTATTAAATGGCTGCCAAAACCTTATTGGACTATAGATTTATTAAATGTTAATGATATACTAACAGATGGTAGGTTGTGGCTGATCACCACCTTGCTGTTAGATATTTTGATTAGTGATTGTGCTCTCACATACTGGCACCCTAATGATGGACGATAAAAAATATGTATTTATCAGAGTTATCATTATTAGTTGAAGGATTTTTTTCAACACATCAAGATTTTTTATGGTTAGTAACTGTTGCCGTTGATTTATCCATAGCGCTGTTACTTTACCGACTGTTTGGCAAAATGGGATTATATACCGTTGTGATACTCAACGTAATGTTAAGTAATCTTCAAGGCCCTAAACTGACGGTTATCCTTGGCATGGAAACGAGCTTGGGAGTCATACTTTATTCCGGTATCTATTTTGCCACCGATTTATTGAGCGAAAAATATGGTCGAAGAGAGGGGCAACGTGCTGTGTTATTAGGCTTTGTTGCCAGTGTTATTATGATCCTTGTGATCTATATCAGCTTACTGTTTTTACCTTCACAGGTTGCAAATCATGCAGAATTTGCTGTTAACATACACAAAGCCATGGAGACTTTATTTGGTTTTACGCCTCTTTTTGTCTTCGGTTCACTCTTTGCTTATTTGGTATCGCAAAGTTTTGACGTTTGGATATTTCATTATTTTAAAAAAGAGACTCAGGGCAAACATCTTTGGCTACGAAATAATGTTTCAACCCTCTCGTCTCAGGCACTTGATACTGTATTATATGGCGTGGTTGTTTGGGCCCCTGTTGTTGGTTTAAAAGATGCTCTTTATTTAGCAGCGGCAAAATATATTTTTAAAGCGATTATTGCAATTATAGATACCTTTTTTATTTACTGGGCACGCACTTGGGATGTTCGAGACACGGATTGGAATGAGGAAATACAAGTCAAGCAACAAAATATCGAAGAAGGTGATTTATTCATAGATGCATGGCAAGGTAAAACTCCCCTTTGGAAAGTTTTTTGGATTTACAATGTCTTTTTTGGGGTTATACTTTTTGGGGCACTCACCATACTCGTCGCCTCACCTGTGGCTGGTAACCTGATACAAGTCTTTGCTGTTCTTTTAAGCGTACCTTATGTTGCTTGGATTTTGGTTTCTATGTGGAGATGCGCCAGTCACTCGGATAATTTATTTAAGATTTTGGGTAGAGCGTGGGTCATCCTCGCAGTTGTTGGGCTGGCTATTTTGTCATATCAATTTTTGATCGAAAACCATTTATTGTAAAGACATGAACCATGCTACAAACTGGAATAGCCGTTATCAAACAATAACAGAGTTGCCCCCACCGTGTCAGGTGGTTGCCGCTTACACACATTTGTTACCCTCCGCCGGCACTGCTTTAGATTTAGCCTGTGGTTTGGGGGCTAATGCTCTGTTACTTGCTCGTCATGGTTTAAAAACTTATGCTTGGGACTCTGCCAAAACGGCACTGGAGCGTTTGCAAGCGTACGCACAACA
>CAYFOB010000118.1:0-1206 GCA_964344525.1 uncultured Thiomargarita sp. | reverse complement strand
TGCAAATTCATACCGAGCTGCGTTCGGTTGACATTTCACCACCGCCACCAAATACGTTTGATGTCATTGTGGTCTGTCATTTTTTAGACAGGTGTTTAGCACCTGCTCTGATACAAGCCCTCAAACACAACGGACTATTGTTTTATCAAACATTTACGCGCACTTGTGTCAATGAAGGGGGGCCAAAAAATCCTGAGTTTCGTTTGGCAGAAAATGAGTTGTTGCGCTTGTTTGCTGATTTACAGGTGGTTGTTTATCATGAAGAGGGAAAAATTGGAAACACAACCCAAGGTTTTCGCAACGAAGCATTATTAATAGCAAGAAAAAATGGGATCTAAAAAAAATTCCCCCTCATTTATTTTATTTTTTAATATTTATTAATATTTTAAATTAAAGGAAAAGTGGGGGATTTTTTTTTTGAAAGTTCCTTAACAGTTTTTTCAATACCCACATGCACAGGAAACTGCCCTGTCGCATGATCTTGAAAATAATAAGTTAAAGTGCTGTGTATGACAGGAAATGCGAGTTCATCCCAAGGAACTTCGCTCTGAGTAAAAAGCTGTACGTCCAAGCTTTCGGTGCCAGATGCAAACGTTAAATCACGCAACTGGGCGAGAAACATGATGTACACCTGACTGATATAAGGCAAACTAATCACCACATATAAGCTGAGCTGATCAATATTGGCCTTGGCTTCCTCCCAAGTTTCGCGGGCTGCAGCCTGCTCTACCGTTTCTTTATTCTCCATAAATCCCGCTGGCAATGTCCAAAATCCATAGCGCGGCTCAATGGCGCGTTTGCACAGGAGTACTTTATCTTCCCAGACAGGTACACAACCTGCGACAATTTTAGGATTTTGGTAGTGGATAATGTGACAATTCTCACACACAAAGCGTGGTAAATTATCCCCCTCTGGCACTTTATGTGCTAACTGTGCTGAACCACAATGACTACAAAAATTCATTTTAATTTTCCAAGTAAATTTTACAAAAAAAATCGGATGATTCTAGGTATCATCAAAAACCCTATATTCACCAGTATAGCATTTGGTTTATCCGTATTGATAAAGTAATCGCTTTCCCAGTAATTTGTTGTGCTGTGATAAGATTAAATGAGAGAGACGAATACGCTTGTCAACACCAGGAACAAACCATGAAGAAATGGGCGATTAAAACATTAGTACCTGAAGAGGTTTATACAGATCGT
>CAYFOB010000117.1:4891-9487 GCA_964344525.1 uncultured Thiomargarita sp. | reverse complement strand
TAAAAGTAATCCTTGTCGTTATTTGTGGTTTTGGAACAATAGTGCGTAACATCAAAGGATAAGTCAAAACCTTTTATTGATTTTGACTTAATCCTTCTAGTTTTCAATACGACAATTCACCTTAGCCAATAATTCGTAAGCAATCGTATCCGCCAAATTAGCAACCTCTTCTACTGGCAAATCCTTTCCCCATAAGATGACAGGATCACCAATACAAGCATTCGGTTGGCTACGCAAATCTACCGCTATCATGTCCATAGACACTCGCCCAACCAGTGGTACACGTTTACCATTCACCAACACAGGAGTTCCTGAAGGTGCATGGCGAGGATAGCCGTCGGCATAGCCAATTGCGACGATACCAACAAGCATGGTTTGCGGACAAATCCAAGTGGCCCCATATCCAATCGCTTCACCTTTAGGAATTTGTTTGACACTGATTAAAGCGGATTCCAATTGCATCACCGGTTGTAAACCTTCCTCTTGTGCCACACTGTCGTTAAATGGAGAAACGCCATAAAGCACAATGCCCGCTCGTACCCAATCTGCATGCGTATGAGCCCATCCCAATATACCTGCTGAATTGGCTAAAGAGGTTTCAAGATTTAGGGTATTTGCCAGCGTCATAAAAACTTGCGTTTGTTTTTCTGTCGTGGCATCTTCACGATCATCAGCACAAGCGAGATGGCTTATTAAACGAATGGTGTGTGAAAAGGGTTTTAAAAGTTTGTAAATAGCCTCAATTTCAGTCGGCGCAAATCCTAAACGATGCATGCCACTGTCAACCTTCAACCAGACATTGATTGATAGTTGTACTTTAAGCAATTCTTCAACTTGTTTTAACGTATGAACAACTATTTGCAAATTTTGTTGAGCAATCACTGACAGTTCATCAGGGCTAAAAAATCCTTCAAGTAACAGAATCGGGCGTGTAATGCCTGCTTGTCGCAATTCAAGTGCCTCATCAAGACAACGTACCGCAAAAGCATCAACATCGAGTGCTGAGGCTACCCTGACAGCACCATGACCATAAGCATTGGCTTTAACGACGGCTATGATGCGTTGCGCTGGGACACAAGCTTTTATTCGTTGTAGATTTGCACGTAGGGCAGCTATATTAATGATGGCACGAGCAGGACGGCTCATAATCCTCGTTCTCCCTGATAAACATCTTCATGTACGTAATTTTGAAATTTGGTGAATTCTCCCTCAAAAACTAGGCGGATTGTGCCTGTTGGACCATTACGTTGTTTTGCAATGATGATTTCTGCTGCGTTTTCATCCTCAGAGTCTTCGTTGTAAACGATATCTCGGTAAATGAATATAATTAAATCACTGTCTTGTTCGATGCTATTGTGGCAAAAAATATTATTAGATACAAAGTTGTGTAAATTAGGTACTGTTAAATCAAAAACTTCTTCTTCACCGGCTGGTTCTATGCTAACAATCCTATCCCAATAGATGTCACTTTGTGCGAATTGGCTTCGTAAAAATATTGCAACATTTTCAAAAATACGACGTGGCAATGCCAAATAATCATCCTGTGTCAGTTCATCCAAGCGTTTCCAACCTTTAGGCGTATAAAATTTATGATTGCCAGTAGCACGAATAGTACGCCGAAGACGAGTTGTTAAATGATATACAGGTTTAATACCGGTGCAAAATGCTCGACTGATTTTGGCAGCTTCTAACCGCATCGTTTGGGTGTTGAGTCCCCAAATATAAAAATTTGTTCGCCCTATCAAGTCACGAATTGGCACTTGTGCTCCTGTGTATGCACAAGTTACCAAACTATCTCCTGCCAAACAGCCCGACTCCCTTAAATCTGACATCTTAGGTCGTTTATCAGTACGTTGCTCTAAACTACGATTCAGTTGTGATAAGGCAATGACTGGAACATTCAATTCTTTTGCTAAGGATTTGAGAGAGCGCGAAATTTCAGACACTTCATTGGCACGGCTTTCCCTATTGTCAGGCACTTGCATTAATTGCAAATAATCAATCACAACTAAGCCTAATTGACCTTGTTCACGCGCTAAGCGGCGCACCCTTGCTCGTAATTCGGTAGGATTTAGGGCAGGCGTTTCATCAATAAATAGTGGGGCTAATTCTAACTGGCTAATCGCATCACCCATTTTACGCCAATCATCATCATTCAATTTGCCTGTACGCACATTTTGTAGATTAATTTTTCCCAAGGAGGAAATTAAGCGCATGACTAATTGTTCGTCAGACATTTCCATGCTAAACACTGCAACAGGGCGTTTTTCTTTAACTGCCACATGTTCCGCAATATTCATGGCAAATGAGGTATTATGCACACAAATATCGTTGGCAACAAAGTTATGAGTCTCAGGAATCGTTAAATCATAAACTTGTTTTAAGCCGACAGGTTCAATTGTTTTAATTTCATCCCAATAAATTTCTTCAATGTTTTCATCCAATAACTCAAGTTGCCAAGTAACCTCTTGTGAAATGCGTGCAATAATCCCAAAACGCAGCAGAAGATGTTGAATTTGTTTGATAAGTGTTTGACTTTCGCTGTAATAATATCGAGCGTTTGGGGCTAAAAGGTGCTTTAAAAATAGGGCGAGTTGTGTTGCTTGTAGCTTAAAAATAATAGAAGGAATAAATGGGCTATCCCCTAATTGCCATTGATTAATAGACTCAGCTAATAATTTGATTTGAGATTCTTTTAAAGTTTCTTGACCAAACACTGCTATTTTTCTAGGCACAGCGATTTTATCCCCAACAGAAATCTCCGAAAGAGGAGTCCAACCTTGAACCGTTAAAAAGGGATGGTTTTTTGTTGTTTCTATTGTTCTACCCAACTGCGTTGTCACTCGAAAAACGGGTTTTATACCATCATCTATGAAGTCTATCGGTTGAGTCAAATAAAATTGATGATTTGCGCCTAAAGTCAACAATTGCGCTTTTTTGTGTTGATAAATTTCTTTGATAGTCGTAATACTACCATCAGCAAGCACGATTTGAGAATCGCTTGTAATACATTTTCCCATCGCAGGGCGTCCTGCCACAACAATCAAATCAGATTTTTGAAACCCAGAGGTTTGTCTATCAAGATCACTAAATCCTGTTGCTACACCGGTGACTGTACCTTCTTGTTGAGACAGTACATCAATGCGATCCAAGGTTTTCGTCAGAATATTGCCAACCTTGACAAAGCCTTTTTCAGAACGCACGCCAAGTTCTGCAATTTCAAAAACCAGTCCTTCTGCCTCATTCAGTAATTGATTGGCAGAACGTCCTTGAGTATCATAAACACTATCAGTAATTTTTAAGCCCACACGCAGCAATTGGCGCAAAATGGCACGCTCCCGTACAACATTCGCATAAGCAACAATATTTGACGCGCTGGGCGTGTTGTTAACGAGTCGCCCTAAGTAGGCACCGCCACCAACAGCCTCAAGTAAATTCTCTTTTTGTAACCACTCTGCGATGAGAACAGCATCATAAGGATGCCCATCTTCAGACAGTGATTTGATGGCGCGAAAAAGAATTTGATGTTCGGGAAGATAAAAATCCGTTTCAATCAAACGATCAGCAATAGAAATCCACGCTTCATTATTGAGTATCAAACCGCCTAACACGGATTGTTCGGCTTCTCTTGAAAATGGTGGAGTTTTGAGGGATTCAATGGCGCGATCGCCAGGATAAGTAGGCTCTGGCATAGAAGAACTATCGGGTGGTAGGGAACGTAGCAATAACTTGCTGTGTCCCTGGTGGGTAATCCCTTTTTCATCCTCAACTGTGAGGATGAAAAAGTTCAAATTGTAAGTACTGAACCATAAATTTTCAGGTATTTTGGAGTCCAAAGCAGCGCTTTGGGCGTCTCCAAAATGCGGTAAAACTTCAACTTTCCGCAATCACTTGAACAGTCACAAAGGCATCTACCTCAGGATGTAAATGAACTGCTACCTCATATTCACCAATTTGTCGTATAGGACCATCGGGTAAACGGATTTCATGTTTGGTAATGTTTATCCCACCGTCACTAATTGCTTGTGCAATATCAGCCGCGGTGACTGAACCAAACAATTTACCTTCCATTCCGACTTTACCAGCAATTTCAACAATAACTTCCTGTAATTGTTCTGCACGCTCTTTGGCAGAAGCCAGTGTATTTTTTTGTGTTTCTTCAATCTCAGCACGACGTTTTTCAAATTCTGCAATATTTTGCCGAGTTGCAGACACTGCTTTTTCTTGAGGAATTAAAAAATTACGAGCATAGCCGCTTTTTACCGCAACTTTATCACCTATCTGACCTAAGTGTTTTATTTTTTCAAGAAGAATGACTTCCATTGTTAATAGACCTTTTGTAAAAGTTTGCTGGAGTCCAAGCTTTAGCCTGGACACCTATCCACTAATTTTCGTGTGCGTCAGAATAAGGCAACAACGCTAAGTAACGAGCGCGTTTAATCGCTTTGGATAATTGCCGTTGATACTTAGACTTAGTACCTGTAATACGACTTGGCACAATTTTGCCGGTTTCAGTGATATAGCCTTTGAGGGTTGTTATATCCTTGTAGTCGATCTCGTCAACTTTTTCGGCAGTAAATCGACAAAATTTCTTGC
>CAYFOB010000117.1:3278-4833 GCA_964344525.1 uncultured Thiomargarita sp. | reverse complement strand
GACTCCTAGTTAATCCATCTCATCATCAAAGTCATCCACAAGATCGTTATCCAACCCACCGTTTTGTGATTGCTGTGATTCTTTGTCATCCTTCCCTTTAAGTTGTGGAGAGGGTTCAGTAATCGCTTTTTTCCGTTTAAGGATGAGATGACGGATTACGGCATCATTAAAGCGAAAAGCGTCAGCTAGTTCATCAAGAACATCCGTGTTACACTCGATGTTCATCAGGACATAGTGCGCTTTATGTATTTTATTAATGGGGTAAGCCAACTGACGGCGCCCCCAATCTTCAAGACGGTGGACATGCCCCCCTTTGCCACTTATAATCGTTTTATAACGATCAATCATGGCTTGCACTTGTTCACTCTGATCAGGGTGAACGATAAATACGATTTCGTAGTGTTTCATGCGACTCCTTATGGATTGTGACAGCTTTATGTCAGATCATAAAGCAAGGAGATGATAAAAGGTAGGAGACCTTTTCCATGCCCTTAAAAAGCAAACAGCCAAGTATAATAAAGTTGAGGATAAATAGCAACTTGCTAGTATCAACCCTCTAACAAGCGCATTAATTCTGCCTCATCAATCACTTTAATCCCTAAAGATTGTGCCTTTTCCAATTTACTCCCTGCTTTTTCTCCTGCCACCACACAATGTGTTTTTTTGGAAACGCTGCCACTGATTTTTGCACCTAACGCTTGCAAACGGGCTTTGGCTTCATCACGAGTCATACTGCTTAGCGTCCCTGTTAAAACAAAGGATTGTCCTGCTAAGGCTTGCACGATTGGTCGCTGCGCAGTCCAATGCACCCCCGCTTCTTGCAAATGTTGAATGACTTCGCGATTATGCGATTGTTGGAAAAAAGCAATAATGTGTTTAGCGGCGACAGGACCAATATCGGGGATTTGTTGCAAATCATCCTCTGTTGCGGACATGAGCTTGTCTAGGTTGCCAAAATGTTGCGCGAGGGTGTGGGCGGTGGATTCGCCAACTTCGCGGATGCCTAACGCATAGAGAAAATGGGCTAAGGTGGTGGATTTGCTTTTTTCTAATGCCTTCATCAGCTTATGGGCTGATTTTTTGCCCATGCGTTCTAAGCTTGCCCATTGTTCATCGCTTAAGCTGTAAATATCTGCGATGTTTTTAATTAAATCATTGTCTATCAATTGCTCAACTAATTTTTCACCTAAGCCGTCAATATCCATTGCGCGGCGCGATGCAAAATGTTGTAAAGCTTGTTTGCGTTGCGCGGGGCAAAATAAGCCGCCTGTGCAACGTGTTATTGCATCAAGGCGGCTGACTGTTGAGCCACAGATTGGACATTTATCAGGAAAAACAAAGGGTTGGGTATTTGGAGGGCGTTTTTCGGGCAACATGCGTACCACTTCAGGTATCACATCACCAGCGCGGCGTACAATTACTGTGTCTCCCACACGCACATCTTTGCGATTAATTTCATCAATATTGTGCAAAGTGGCATTGGTGACGGTGACCCCACCGACATTGACTGGGGCAAGACGAGCAACTGGGGTGAGTGTGCCCGTTCGCCCAACCT
>CAYFOB010000117.1:1381-3268 GCA_964344525.1 uncultured Thiomargarita sp. | reverse complement strand
TCAATTTCTAAAAGTTGAGTCAAAACTTCTTGGGCGGGAAATTTATGGGCTATTGCCCAACGGGGGGCGCGCGAGACAAAACCTAAGGTTTCTTGTTGATCAATGCGGTTTACTTTATAAACAACACCGTCAATATCAAAAGGCAAAGCGTCGCGGTGTTCCAACATGTTGTGGTAATATTCCAAACAGCCTTCTACCCCGTCAACGATTTGCATATGGACAGAAAGCGGTAAGCCCCATTTTTGCAAGTGCTGTAAAATTTTGTTGTGTTTATTGGGTAACTCTGCGCCTTCAACCACACCGACGGCATAACTCAAAAAAGTCAAAGGACGATTTGCTGTTTTACGAGAATCCAATTGACGCAAACTACCCGCCGCCGCATTACGTGGATTAGCCAAAGTTTTTTCCCTTTTAGCAGCGAGTTGTTGATTTAGTTTTTCAAAGCCGGCTTTTGGCATAAAAACTTCGCCGCGCACTTCTAAGACAGGGGGATAATCGTCGCCTCGTAAATGGAGCGGAATAGCCTTAATGGTTTTGACGTTGTTTGTCACATCTTCACCACGATTACCATCACCCCGCGTCGCGGCTTTGACCAATAAGCCGTTTTCGTAGCGTAAGCTGACAGCAAGCCCATCCAATTTAGGCTCAACAGCATACTCAACATTTTTCACCTCTAAGCGCTCACGCACCCGTTTATCAAAATCGTGCGCCTCTCCCTCTTCAAAGGCATTAGCCAAAGATAGCATTGGTTTGTCGTGAACAACTTCAGCAAAAGCGCTTAATGGCGGAGCCCCAACGCGTTGTGTTGGTGAATCCGCGGTGATGAGTTCGGGGTGTTGTTTTTCAAGTGTTTGTAATTCACGCATTAAGCGGTCATATTCGCTGTCAGGCACGTGGGGATCATCAAGCACATGATAATAGTAGTTGTATTCGTTAAGTGAGTCGCGTAATTGGGCAACTTTTTGTTGAATGGTTGTTTTCATAATTAGACCTATAATTTTTTTTTAAAATAATTGTATTTTTTTTATGATAAAAATAGTTGACAAAGCTAGAATTGCTAAATTATGATCAAAAAATGCTCATTCTACAAGGAATATCCATGAAAGAAGAAACCGCACTAGAGTTAATGCAAATGGCTACTAATTTAACGTTAGCTGTGTTAGGAAAAATTTCAGTTTCAGATTTTTTTGCGTCTTCAGATGCGGATGCTTTAACTGAGTATGTTGATCAAACTTTTAGCCGTTGTGCTAAGGCGGTTCTTCGAGAATATCGTTGTTGCAGCAACTCTTCTGATAATAGCTAATAGTAAGGTATTAGTTGGGCAAAAATCGTCTGGCAGAGAAATTTTGCAATAATGAAGGGGGAGCAATTATAATTGACACAGCCCCGAACACAGAGAGGGCTGTACGTGATTTATCTGAAAACTCCCCTTTTTCACACCATTTGCGAGGATATAATTGTGTCTTCAGAAACTCATACCAAACACGTTGATTCGGCTGTTAATGAAAACCGAATCGCGTCGATTGAAGAACGGCTTATGCATATTGAGGAGGCGCATAAGATAACCCGTTCACAAATATCTCGCCTCAACAAAGCCAAAGCAGAAGTGTCACGTTTAAAAGCTCAACTCGAAAGCAGTGCGACTAGTATTCAAGAGCACCAAAATAACGAGAGCAAGCGACAACAAGCACAGGAAATGGCTAAGCTGAATGATCGGTTTATGAAGCAAGAAACGGAATACCAGCGCCTCAAGAAAAGATTTGATACCAGCAGTCAAAAAGCTCAAGATGAGGTGAATTTTATCAAGAAACAACTTGATATGGCGGTGGAAAGGCAGAAACAATTGGAAAAAGAATTATCAAATTTAAGTGCAACTCTTGCTAGTGC
>CAYFOB010000117.1:0-1371 GCA_964344525.1 uncultured Thiomargarita sp. | reverse complement strand
AATTGGAAAAAGAAAAATTGGTGCTTTTGCGTGGTGGCAAAAATGATTTTGTAAAAGGGCTGTTGGTAGGTTTAGGGATTAGTATTTTATTGGTGACACTTGCCGTGTTTTCTCTTAAGCATTTGGGGTTTAGCATATAAATAGATTTTCCCCCATTGGGGGGTCATTCATATATATATATATATTATGTGAGGTCATAAAAATAAATTATGGGTATTTCCATTGATCAATTTTTATCCCTAAATGACGCTCAATGTTATGAGCGCATTCTTTCAGCTAAAGCCGCACTTGGCAAACGTTTAGTAATTCTTGGACATCATTATCAACGTGATGATGTCTTTAAACATGCTGATTATGCTGGAGATTCCCTAAAATTGTCGCGTCAAGCCGCCCAATCGGAGGCTGAATATATTATTTTTTGTGGTGTACATTTTATGGCAGAGGTTGCTGATATTTTGTCGAGGCCAGAGCAAGTCGCTATTTTACCTGATTTAACGGCGGGTTGTAGTATGGCTGATATGGCAAACCTTGAAAAAGTCGAACAGGCTTGGCGCGAATTGTCAGCTGTGGTAGATGAGCAGATCACACCCATCACTTATATTAATTCGGCTGCTGATTTAAAAGCGTTTTGTGGTCGTCATGGGGGTGTTGTATGCACATCTACCAATGCCCAACACGTTTTGGAGTGGGCTTTTAGGCAACGTGAAAAAGTGTTGTTTTTTCCTGATCAACAATGAGGACGCAATACTTGTTATCATATGGGCATTCCATTAGAAGAAATGGTGTTGTGGGATTTTGACAAACCCAATGGCGGTTTGACTGAGGAACAAATCAAAACAGCTAAAATTATCCTATGGGATGGCTTTTGTTCAGTTCATCAACAATTTATGCCTGAACACATTGATCAATACCGCGCCACCTATCCTGACGGCAAAGTGATATCACATCCAGAAGCCTCGTTTGAAGTTTGTCAAAAATCCGACGAAGTTGGCTCAACAGAATATATCATCAAAGCGGTTAAAGCTTCGCCGCCTGGGACACGCTGGCTAGTTGGCACAGAAGTCAATTTAGTCAACCGCCTGGGACAAGAATGCCAAGACAAATCAGTCCATTACATGGCACCGGTTGTTTGTATGTGTTCAACAATGTACCGAATTGATCCACAACATTTATTGTGGACATTGGAAAATTTGGTAGAAGGGCATGTCGTCAATCAAATCAAAGTGTTGCCACAATTAGCAGAACAAGCACGATTGGCGTTAGAGCAGATGTTTGAGGTGTCGCCTTAAATATCTCGTGGGTCGTGTGCGAATCGAACGCACGACCAACGGATTAAAAGTCCGGTGCTCTACCGACTGAGCTAACGACCCT
>CAYFOB010000116.1:6900-9514 GCA_964344525.1 uncultured Thiomargarita sp. | reverse complement strand
AAGTACCTGTTCATGAATTTTACCGCATTTTGGAGTCGCCCAGCCGCGCTTTGGATTCCAAAATACCTGAAAATTCATGGTTCAGTACTTATTTTCGCTTTATTTGGATTAGCATAAAACTTGGCTCATTTCTTGCTATATAACCCCAAAAAGCCTGATTGGAAAATTGACTATGCCAGAAAAAAGTACCATTTTGATTGTAGATGACGATCCTATTTCTCAACATACGGTTAAAACCTTGCTCACACCTGAAGGTTACATTTTAGAATTTGCCAAAAGTGGGGAAGAAGCATTGGAAAAAGTTGTCAATTTAATACCTGATCTCATGTTACTTGATGTGATGATGCCTGGTATGGATGGATTTGAGGTGTGTCGACGCTTGCGCCAGAATCCACAGTCAAGGGAATTACCCATTGTGATGGTGACTGCGCTTTATGACCGTGAATCACGTTTGCAGGGGCTTGAAGTGGGCGCTGATGATTTTATCAGTAAACCCATTGATCAGGCTGAATTACGTGCCCGTATTCGCAGCATCACTCGTCTTAATCGTTATCGCCGTTTGATAGAAACCAAAGAACAATTGTTCCGTTTGGCCAACTATGATGCCTTGACTTGTTTGCCCAATCGCCAGTTGCTAACTGAGCGTATGCACGATACTTTAGAGCGTGCCAACCAAAATCATCACAATGTAGCAGTATTGGTACTGGATTTAGATAATTTTCAAATGATTAATGAGTCGCTTGGTCATCAAATTGGCGATAACATCTTGCGCGAAGTGGCACTGCGTTTGAATAAAACCATGTCTGGGGCAACAGTAGCGCGATTAAGCAGTGATAAATTTGTTGTGATGTTTGACACAACTAATTTCGTCAAAGAAATCAGTGAGATCGCACAACGTTTGTTAAAGCAACTCAGCCTTCCTATGGCACATGATGATCACGAAATAGTCATGACTGCCAGTATTGGTGTGAGTGTTTATCCTGATGATAGTGAACAAGCCACTCCTTTGCTTAAAAATGCAGAAACGGCTATGTCGCGTGCTAAGGCAGCAGGTAAAAATACCTACCAATTTTTTACGGCTGAAATGAATCAGGAAGCCCTTGAGCGGCTCATTATCAGTAATGAACTACGTAAAGCATTAGCCAACAATGAGCTGCGCTTGTATTATCAACCACAGATAGCGCTAAATAGTGGAAAAATCATTGGTATGGAAGCTTTGTTGCGGTGGCAACATCCTGAAAAGGGGTTATTATCACCTAACAAGTTTATATCAATTGCTGAAGATATGGGGCTCATTGTCCCTATTGGAGAATGGGTCTTGCGAACTGCATGTCAACAAAATAAAGCTTGGCAACGCGCTGGTTTTCCCCCTTTACGTGTGTCAGTGAATGTGTCAAGTCGGCAGTTTCAACCCCATAATTTGTTGCAAATTATTAAAAATGCCTTGAGAGAGAGTGGACTAAACCCCATTTATTTAGAATTGGAACTCACCGAAAGTGTACTTATGGAAGAAATGATTGACAATCAAAAAAGTATTTTGGAATTGTTGGCAGAATTACAGGCAATGGGTGTTAAGATTGCCATGGATGATTTTGGGACAGGTTATTCATCCTTGAGTTATTTAAAACATTTTCCTTTTAATACTTTGAAGATTGATCGTTCCTTTGTTCAGGATATTTGCACTAACCGTGAGGATGCAGCCATTACCACCGCCATTATTGCTATGGCACAAAGTTTATTATTATCCGTTGTTGCTGAGGGTGTGGAAACTTCAGAACAATTAGCGTTTTTGCGAGAGCGGCAATGTGAAATTGGTCAAGGATATTTTTTTAGTCCCCCCATTTCGGTAGAGGAAATGACGCAAAAGTTGCAGCAAATTGATCAACAACCGTTTTTAGCCACAATCCAAAGGAGTTGATTTGACTAATTGCAGCGCTTTGCATCAGTTAATTCAGATAAAATTGGGAAAATTTTTTATGAAGATCACTTTTTTGAAATACATAATACTATTGATGTTTTCACAATGCCTGTGGGCATCAACCGACTTAACGTCCACAGAGCCCCCCTCGAAAGAGCCGCAAATTGAACAAGAAGCTGATGAAATGACGGCATTGAGGGAACAACTTAACCGTCTAAAATTGCAAACAGCGATATT
Organism: uncultured Thiomargarita sp.; assembly: GCA_964344525.1. Taxonomy (GTDB): domain Bacteria; phylum Pseudomonadota; class Gammaproteobacteria; order Beggiatoales; family Beggiatoaceae; genus CAYFOB01. The sequence goes on along the minus strand of CAYFOB010000116.1, from coordinate 7,359 downwards.
ATCCACCCAAAATCTTATTGAAAGAGAAAAATTCCAAAGGGAATTACTTTCTCTTCAACAAGAGAAAGAAAAGTGGCGGTTAATGAATGAAGTGCAATCCGAGAAATATCAGCATGAACTGGCGCAATTGGTGGCTGAAACTGAACAATTGTCGCAAGCTAATAAGCTGCAAGAAGCCCGGCAAAAAAAACTTTTGGCAGAGCTAGAAGCTCAAAAAGCCCGTTTGGCATTGGAAAATGAACGCCAAAAACAAGAAAGAAAGAAAATGCTTGCCGAACTTGAAGCCGAAAAAGATCGGCTTGCTATGCAAAATGCGGTTCAGGCGGAAAAAAATAAACAGGAAGAATTGAGAATTAAGTTAGAGAAAACAAAATTGGACTTTGAAAAAGCCCAACTTGTTTTCCAAAAAACGAAAGTAGGGCTCGATATTGACAAGTTGAGCCAACAAATTTCAGAAAG
>CAYFOB010000116.1:0-6812 GCA_964344525.1 uncultured Thiomargarita sp. | reverse complement strand
TGTTCGGGGAACGGGTAGCTATGTCAATAAACGTATTCATTATTTCAACAATAAGAGTACTGAATATCCGATTTTTTTGGTGATAGAGCGTTGTTATGGTGGTTCTGTGATGGAAGGTGCAAAAATTCTTGAAGCCATACAAACCAGCCGTGCGCCTGTGTATGTGGTAGTGAAAACGTTGGCAGCCAGTATGGCAGCCATTATTACCAGCCTCGCGGAACATTCTTATGCCTATCCCAATGCGATTATTCTTCATCATCAAATTTCAAGCGTTGCGTCGGGTAATCAAAGACAAATCGCAGAAAAATTGAAAATCACCGAGGAATGGGCTAAGCGCATCCTGCATCCAGTGGCAGAAAAAATGGGTCTCAGCATGGCAGAGTTTGTTGAAAAGATGTATGAAAAAAATTCCACCGGGGATTGGTACGAATTTGCTAATGTTGCTGTTGAACTCAAATGGGTCAACAAAACGGTCAAAGATATTAGAGATATTTCTTTTACCACAGCACCACCAGAGATGGATGAGGAAAACAATGTGGTTGAGTTAAGCACAATAGGTGAGAAAAAAATTGATCCGCAAGGACAAGCTTATGTTGAATTGCCGCGCCTAGATTCGTTGGATGTTTATCATTTGTATAATCCTGGTAATTATTATCGTTAGAAAACGATCATGCAAATTGGCACCTACACTTTAAATTAATAATTGATGTTACGCATCCTCGTTCACAAGGCGCTTTGCGACTGTAAGAACAAAAGTGCGTAACATCAGCTCCTAAATAGCAAAAAGGTTCAGTACTTAGATTAATTTCTTAATTTCGCTAATTTGTTTTTTCAATTTTGCAATCTCCTGCTCCTTTTCTTCCAATTCTTCTTGTAACATGATTAGATATTTTTTGGGATTTCGACGTTGGTAGATACGCTTAACAATATTTATAACAATTAATATCCTAATTATTCTAGTCAATACGGATCTCGCGCGATATACATTTAAAATTCTTTGTAATTTGACAAACCAATAGGCTTGTTTTGAGAGAGATAAATATTTGGAAATTAAAATATATCTTGCCAAAGCCAACATTGGAAGGATGATGATAAAAAGTTCCAACCAATGCGTCGTCAAATAGTGGGTTCGTTTTTTTGTCAAAGAAAACATGATGACAAATTCAATCACAAATAATCCCCAGATAAATGCATTGCCCAAATTAATGATGTGATATATCAACGGATATCTCGTAATTTGTTGGGGAAAAAAAATTTCACTCATCCAAAATGGTATCATCACAATGGAAAATGCCAAAATTGGATATAAAAACCGCTTTTCAATATGATCACATAAAGATTTATCCACAAAATGCCAATTAAAATCCCACAAAATATATTCTTCTTCTTTACAACGCTTAACAGCCAGACGCAATGGTGGCAAAAGTGCCACGAAAAATTGGGCAACATAATTTTTCCAAGTTTTTTTAGGGCAAAAAAACAAATCTAAAATCCTTTCTAAAAAAAAGATTGGCCACAATATCACCAACAAATCAATCATCTCCTGATGACGAGGAAGACGCTCTAGCCCATTGCTCGTTTGTAAATATTGAATGAGGATGGCTACCAGTGATAAAAAAAATATCGTTAGGACAAACATCACTCTTGCGATGGTTAACTCTATGTATTGATAAATTTTGGTCATGTTGAAAAATAAGTGCGTAACATTTTTGGAGTACAAAGCGCAGAGGAAACCTTACCAATTTGTAATGTATTGGACACCCTCCTGTAATGTCTACTTCTTTAATATGCTCGCCGTCATATTAATAGGAGTATTTAACAATGATTCGCTCAAACAATATTGTATGCAAGCGTTTATGGTTAAAAACGCAGGTTGCCACGCTCGCGTTGACTTCGGTACTGGCTTTCTCGCCTGTATTTAATATTGCACAAGCCACTTTACCTGACCATCAGGCGATGATACCTGCCAGTTTTGCTGATTTGGTCGAAAAAGTGCGCCCTGCTGTTGTCAGTATTTTGACAAAAGCCGTTCGACCACAATTTCGTCATGAGCTACCCTTTGATGAATTTTTCCGCCGTTTTTTTGAGGAGCGACAATCCTTCCAAAAAAATAGCGCAAAACAAGTACGCAAGGGGCTTGGCTCTGGCTTTATTATTGACAGTCAAGGGCTTATTGTTACCAATCATCATGTGATCGAAGGTGCGGATGATATCACGGTTAAAATGAATGATGGCAATGAATATTCGGCAACAGTACTGGGGTATGATGCTAAAACAGACTTAGCCTTGCTTAAGATTGATGCCAATAAACCTTTACCTTCTATTGCTTTTGGTGATAGCGACAAAGCCCGTGTCGGTGATTGGGTTATTGCGGTGGGTAACCCGTTTGGATTTGGTGACACCTTTACGGCAGGTATTATTTCTGCGCGTGGGCGTGACATTCAATCAGGTCCTTATGATGACTTTATTCAAATTGATGCCCCTATTAATAAAGGGAATTCTGGGGGTCCCCTTTTGAATCTGGATGGAAAAGTGGTTGGCATTAACACCGCTATTTATTCCCCAAATGGGGGCAATGTTGGTATTGGCTTTGCTGTGCCCTCTTCCATGGCAAGCTCGGTGATTGACCAATTACGACAACATGGTAACGTTGAACGCGGCTGGCTTGGCGTACAAATTCAAACCGTCAGCAAAGACATTGCCGAAAGTTTAGGCATGAGTCGCGCATTAGGGGCATTAGTGTCTAAAATTTTACCAAACACACCGGCGGAAAAAGCTGGCATACAGGTTGGCGATGTGATCATTGAAGTCAATGACAACATCGTCAAAAATGGCAAAACACTTTCTCGTATCATAGCCAACACCCAGGCAGGACAATCTGTTAAATTAGGCATTTGGCGACATGGCGCAAAGAAAACGATCACTGTCAGACTTGGGCGCATGGCAAACCCCCTCAAACAGAAAGGACAAGGCGGAAAACTTGGCTTAACGCTTTCAGAAATGACCGCCCAAATTCGCCGTCAATATCAATTATCTGATGATGCTGAAGGCGTAATCATTGTTGATGTCAAAGAAAACAGCCCAGCTGCAGAAACGGGATTACAAGCAGGAGATGTGATTGTGATGGTTAACCAAGAAAAGGTTTATACACCTTTAGAATTGCTTGAAAAAGTGAAACAAGCGACTGAAGCTAAGCGTAAAACCGTGCTATTACTCATTAACCGTCAAGGAAAGCAGCAATTTGTGATGGTGAAAATTGCGTAAAAGAATCATTTACTGTAAATAACTACAGGGATTACTTTTAAAAAAGGATAAGTCAAAAGCATGCGTACTGCTTTGACTTATCCTTTTTTAATTATTGATTTGCCTTATTTACCTATTAGGCGTCACCTGCAATTTAGGCATAGAGCGCCCATACTCTCCTTCATCCTCCTCTACCTGATTAAGAATTTCCAGACCAAAGCCAGACGAGTGAAGAGATAAAAATATATCATCTCCTAAAAATTGTCCATATTTTCCACGTATGTAGGGTCTTTCATCCACAATTAAATGTTTTTCAAAAAGAAAACGGCGTCCTTGAATGGGAATATCAATTTGCATTTTAGCCTCCTTTTGCGTTGTATCTGAAAATTGCTGGACTTGTTTGAGTAATCCCTCAAATCTGGAATATTCATAATATTCTGGGAGATAAAGGCTCCATTTTAGATAATTAATAGGAATATCAATGGCTGGAAGTTGATTGAGGATATCGCCTTTGAGGGTGAGTTTGGTGACTTCTGTGATATAGCCAATTTCAATCGAAAATGATTGTAGTTCGCCACCCTGAGAGGCGGATTTTTTCATCGGAATCAGGATTTCTCCAGTGTCCTTTTGAGCGGGTTTGACCGGTTTGCCATTGAGAAAGGCTTGCCAAATGCGCGAGTTTTCAGGCAATGTTAACGTTAAAAATTGTCTATCATTGTTGCGGATGAAATAGAGAATCCGAGTGATGCTTTTTCCCTCCAATGTTCGGTGAGTCACACAATCCACTAAGTCCACATTGGCGACAACGGTTTGAATTTCTTGATAGCTTCTGATACTGAGCGAAGGGCTAAACAAATTCCCATAAAATTGGTAACCATAAAGCAATGGATTTGACGCTTTTTGCCATAGGATTTTAGGGAGATTTTTCGCGGGAATGAGTACCCCTTTTTTAACATTTTTGGTATTGACCTCAATATTACCCAGCGCTTCAACGCCCATAAATCCTTCCAGCGTATCCATTCCCATAATTTCCACCGTGGGAATTGCAATATCGGCTGGCAGAGAAGAAAGTCGTAGTCGGTATAAAATATTAATTTTCAGCGTGGTACGTGGTTCGCCCACAATTTTGACAAGTTGCGCTTTTTCTAACTTTTCTGTCGTCCATTGTTCAATGTCCATGCTGGTAACATTAATAATTTCCACATTTAAAGGCAAACGAAATGCAATATTATCAAGCGATGCCACATGTTTGAGCACAATGGTACTTAACACAGAAATATCCGATTTATCAACCGATGCCAAAGCATGGAGTACAGCAAAACTTTTTCTACTGAGCCCACTGTCTTTTTCAATTTTCCAAGCCAGCTCGAGGGTTTCACGTTCACTGAGTACCGCCTCAATCGTCGTCACTGCCTCCTTGTTTTGAATAACCTGGCTGTGAAAAGTCTTTTGAACAACATTGACCCCCTTTTCCGGAATTCGCAACGTGATATGATTAATCACCGAACGTGGTGGCAAAAAAGACAAGCTATATGTGAGCTCATTCACTTGAATGGGCACACGAAAAGTCACTTGAAAAGAAAAAGATTTTGGACCTTTTGCAAGCAAAGCGTAACCCTTGGGCTCGCGCACAAATTGCACTAACTGCTGCTCAGGAAAAGTAATCGCCTCAATTCCCACACTATTGGGAAAAAAAGGGATTGTCACCCACCCCTCTTTCAATATTTTCACAGAAAACTCAGCCTGAAATTGTGCAGACAAACCTTTCACTTCACCCACAAATTGGGATTCTGTGATTGAATAGGTGACTGGTAACGGCTCTTTTGGCTTTGCTTGGACTTTCTCTTTTTTTAATGCCTTAATATCTTGTTTCAACGTATCAATTTCATCAAGCAATTTTTTCAGCTCTTCCCAGGAAAGGATCACTTTTCCTGATTTTATTTCTGAAAGAGGTTCAGCAAACACAGGCGATAACGCCAAGCCAATTAACAACCCAATTAGGATACAATACTTATGCATTCTGATTACCCTCCTTTGTCAACAATTCGCCAATATTAAGATTTTTATGGCGTGATAAAACTTGCATAATAACGCCCAATAAAACAACCCCTTCGATAGTCAGAATTAACCCTGTGTAAGTCGGCAACAAAGCTGCTAATGAGGTGATTCCCAAATAAAATGTATAAGCTGTTACAACACTCAGCGCCATTTTGAAACCATACAGGATTCTCATATAATTAAACATCAACAATCCAATGCTCCCAAATGAGATCAAAAAAGCGACAATCACACCCATATACATCACCAAATAAGCAAATAAAGGATAAAAGAAAAAATAAGCAATACTCGTTATCGCTATTTGGATAAAATTGAGTTTTTCCCCAGAAAGTCGAATAATCGCCATCAAAGAAATGAGAAACAATAAAAAAAACGCTGGTGCACGGAACGTCATCACAAAAAGCTGTTCCTCAACATTGAGCTTATCAGGTAAAATGACACTGATATTGAGCTGAGTCAATGTTTTGTCCAATTTCCAAAACAAGATTTTTCCTTGTTCTCTCTCTACTGAGGGCTCTGTCGGTGGCATGGTTGACTCAGCATAATCCAAATCCTTTGCGCCTTGAACATCAACCTTCATAGCAAAATTATTAATTTGTTTACCTGGCTCAAATCCATATTCAAATAGGTTGAGCCCTCTACCATCATATTGCACCGTAATCTCAAGAGACTCAGTTGGACCAAGCACCCCTGTCCACAACGTCAAATTGGGCTGATATTCAGTATCTTCAATATCCTCCTCACCATTCACCAACAATTTCACATTTTGCAAAACCCCTTCACCTTGATTGGTGGGATAGGGAAAAATGAAAGACAAATAGATATTCTCATTTTCAGGATTTTGGATCGTATACTTACCGGCAAATTCCGCATTATAGCCGGTATAATACACCAAACCCTTTTTCCGATAATCCACTTTGATAATGACAGAGATATCCGAGGCATGAATTTCTGCTTTGCTCAAACTAGACACATCTGAACCAAAACGCTTATAACGCACAGACGGCATAGGTTGAGCAAGATTACCACCCCATATCTGCTTAACAGAATTGAGTTGAGTGTACATGGCATCATAAGTTCTTGTCCACAACCTGTCAGCTAACATCATCCAACCAACAAGCAATGGAAAGAACACTAACCAGATGTATTTATTGAAAAGTATTTTTGTTGCGGATTTTAGCATATTGAGTTTGCTCTCGTTGGGGGAACTTAAATAACTGATGCAAAGCGCCGCTTTGCACAAGGTTACGTAACATCAATTATATAGTGAGGTGACGAAAAATGATTTAGGGCAAAAAATGTTGAATATCGCTCCTCTTTAAAAACAAAGATGACAGTGAGGATATTTTTCAAGTGGGCACGATTTTACGAAATAGGAAAGTCTCCTAGCCAATGAACATTGTAGGTAGAATTGATCAATTTAATAACTGGTGTTACGCATCCTCGTTCACAAGTCGCAAAGCGGCCGCGAAGCACTCCAAAATACGATTGAATTTTTTGGAGTGCTTCGC
>CAYFOB010000115.1:6840-9549 GCA_964344525.1 uncultured Thiomargarita sp. | reverse complement strand
GCGTCTTGGGATGAGGCATGTACATCATTTTTATAGTAAGCGTAATATATGGGTATTAGCCTCCATATTGGATAAATCCTACCAAACGTCGTTTTCTCATTTATTTCAATCCATTTTGCGGGGCAGTATGTCATATTCAACCAAAATGGTTAAAGTCAATGTACAAAGATTGTTGAGCAAAGGGGGGTTGTATTCATTTGGTGCGTTATCAGGCACATTGTATATTCCAAGTTTGAGTGGTGAGAGAGCAATCATAGATGCCATTGTTGGTAAAATACAATCAATCAAAAAAAGCGTTTTTATGTCTGGCTACAATGTTTGTACGGCATCCCAAAGCTTTAGTGCTTTAAAGGAAATTCCGTCGGATTCACTAGATTATTTATTTCTTGATCCTCCTTTTGGTGCTAATTTGATGTATTCTGAGCTCAATTTTTTGTGGGAAGCCTGGCTCAAAGTTTTTACTAATAATCAATCTGAAGCGGTTGTCAATAAAACCCAAGGCAAAGATTTAAGCGATTATCGCACTTTAATGGTAGCGTGTTTTAAAGAGGCTTACCGTATTCTCAAACCTGGACATTGGATAACCGTAGAATTTTCTAACACCCAAGCCCGTGTATGGAATACGCTCCAAACAACTTTGGTTGAAGCGGGATTTGTCATCGCTAACGTGTCGGCTTTGGATAAAAAACAAGGAAGTTTTAAAGCGGTTACCACTACGACTGCTGTTAAACAAGATTTAATCATTTCCGCCTATAAGCCAGGCGGTGATTTATCCATCCGTTTTGAAAAAATAGCGGGTACTGGTGTCTGGGAATTTGTCCGCAGCCACTTAACATACTTGCCAATTACCAAAAATAGGGATGAGGGACTTGAATTTATTGCTGAAAGAGAACCGCGCATTTTATATGATCGCACGGTAGCTTATTTTATCAGTCATGGCTACCCTGTGCCCCTGTCTAGTCAACAATTTCAAGCTGGCTTACATGAGCATTTTCAAGAAAGAGACGGCATGATTTTTCTTGTCGAACAAATTGAGGAGTATGAACACAAACGAAAACAGGCAAAAAATCTGCCCCAAATGACACTTTTTGTGTCTGATGAACGGAGTGCGATTGATTGGCTACACAATTTTCTCAAAAAACGTCCCTCAACACGCCAAGAAATCCATCCCAAATTCACCCAGCACATTGGTGCAGGATGGAAAAAATATGAGATCGTGCCAGAATTAGACACATTGCTAGAATTCAATTTTTTAAAATACAAGGGAATAGAGCCGGTACCAAGCCAAATTCAGACTTATTTGTCTTGTCGCTTTCAAAATTGTCGCCATTTGGCAGCAGATGATCCTTTGTTACAAGAACGTGCCGCAGAGCGTTGGTATGTACCTGATCCTAATCGGGCACAGGACTTGGAAAAAATAAGGGAAAATCACTTGTTACGTGAATTTAAACAATATCGCCAAAGCACACGTTTAAAAAAATTTCGTTTAGAAGTGATGCGAGCGGGATTTAAAAAAGCGTGGGCACAGAAGGATTACCAAACCATTATAGATATGGCTGCTAAAATGCCTGAGGCTGTGTTGTATGAGGATGAAAAGTTGTTACAATTGTATGATTTGGCGGTGATACGGATGGAAGGATTAAACGACAGGGATTTTTAAGAACTGATGTTACGCACTCTTGTTCCAAGTGGCAAGCAAAGCTTGCGCTTTGCACTCCAAAAAAAATTTAATTGGAGTGCAAAGCGCAAGCTTTGCAACATTTTTTTGCTTAACTTAATGGCAGTGCTTTTTAAGTGGCATCTTCAGGAATGATGGATAAAATTTATTTAATACCAGGAAGAGGCGATAAGCTTGAGAATTTTATCAGCCATTTTTATATTGTTGAGGGGATGGGGCATAGGTTGGACAAAAATTACGTAAAAAACGCGCTTTTTAAATTTATAAATTAGACATTATCAGAAATCAAAATTGTCTGAATTAGATTTGCCCCATGCGCTCAAATCGCTGGACAAAGCAAAGCGTACAGGGTTGTTTAAATGAAAGACATTAAGAGAGGAATGCGGCGCAATGGTTGGCATCCTTGCCTTCATGTCAAATTTTATCCCAATATTTGGGGTATTTATATTTGATAAGTTATTTAAAATCATATACTTAATAAGTTGATACTTCGCGTTCATTTTAAACCTGCCAAACTCTGTGTATAATAGTTAGCGTTTTTATATATTATGAAAAACTAATATTTTGTACTGGTATTTCACATTGTAAGGTTTAAACATGGGAAAAAATATCCTTCTGGTAGGTATAATTATTATAGCTGTAGTCGTAGGTATCTATTTTGCTACATCCTCAAAAGAGGAAGCAAGCTCAAAAGAGAGCGCATCTTCAAATGAGAGCGCATCTCCAAATGGCAATGAGGTTGCCACTTCAACTGGCGAAGGCGCTGCGCTCTACCAAAGCAAAATATGTAATAGCTGTCATGGCGCCGATGCTGAATCGCCTATCATGCCAAACTATCCTAAACTGGCGGGACAAAACGCCGAGTACCTTGTCGCTCAAATGAAAGACATCAAGAGCGGTGCGCGTAATCATGGTCAAACGATGGCTATGAAAGGGATTATGGGTGCAGTGAGTGAAGCCGATATGGCGGCTATTGCTGACTGGTTGGCTTCCTTGCCTAGAAATGTAGGTACAACAGGTGATGCTACCTT
>CAYFOB010000115.1:0-6830 GCA_964344525.1 uncultured Thiomargarita sp. | reverse complement strand
GCTAAAGGAGCAGAGCTATACCAAAGCAAAACGTGTATGAGCTGCCATGGTGCTGATGCTCAAACGCCTATTATGCCAAACTATCCCAAATTGGCTGGACAAAATAAGGAGTACGCCATTGCTCAGATGAAAGACATCAAAAGCGGTGCGCGTAACAATGGTCAAACGATGGCTATGAAAGCAATTATGGGCACGGTGAGTGACGACGATATGGGGGCTATTGCTGAGTGGTTGGTATCTCCGTAATGTGAGCATGACGTCAAGTGTGGTTCCCGCGCTTTCCAGCGCGGGAACCCTGTTCAGGACACTTGAGCACTACCCATAAACCTTCCAAAGTTTACCATAAACTTGACTTATCATCTTCATCAAATTTTCCCACTAGGACTAATTTTATATATGAAAAATGCCATAGCATTTCGTCTGTTGACGACAATAGCCATCATCTTATTTGTTGTTATCTATTTTACCCCTATCTGGCAAGTAACACTTCAGCCCATAGTACCACCAGAGGGAGTACCCATTAATATCCATGTCAATGGTCCATTTAATGGTGCTCAACCAAAGGAAATTGTTGAAGATTGCGATGAAGTTCTATTGTTTGTGCATGAAATGGATATCCTCGCCCACTTTGTGGGTATGTATCCTACTTCTGCTGGAGCACCTATTATGCGTGTTCTGTCACAATTTCTATTTGCTTTTTTAATAGTATTGTTAATTGCTTTTATGATATCAGGGCGCAAGTTGCAAGCAGCAGCGCTCAGTGTCGGTTTTGGGGCGATTGTGATTTGGGGCTATCTAACACTTTTCACCCCTGGGGGTGCTACCTGGTTGTCTGAGGGCTATCAACAATTTTTACAATGTGATATGGACCTAGATGCAAAAGATATGCAAGATTGGAGCGGCATTCAGGCAATGCAAGAGGGCTTTAGAGATGCGATAGGTAGATGGCCTCGCCCAGATTCAACCCGCGCGACGGTTGAAGAGAAGGTAAATTTTATAACAACGGCAGCTTATGTGGTGATAGGGATATTAATTATTGGCATGCTCGTTCTTATTGTGGGGCTCCTCTGGAAAAAAGTCAGTTCATTCGTTTATTGGTTGTTAGGGATAATACCTATTTTATTACCAGTCTTTTTCGTAATTGTTTATGCAGGTTGGTTATATTGGGCTGGGCATACGCTTGGAGGTGGGCAAATTCAGATCGCACCTTTTATGCCCCCTGTGATTGGTGAAGCGATGGTTGCCAAATTTAAGGTGACAAATTTTCCCCTGTATGGATTTGGCTTAATGATACTGTCTTCGGTGCTGTTGATTATTGCAACATCGTTGCGCCTTAAGCAGTTGCGGGAAAGTAGCGACGATTAAGTACTGAACCATGAATTTTCAGGTATTTTGGAGCCACATGCCCAAAGCGCTGCTTTGGACTCCAAAATGCTGTAAAACTTGTGATATTTAGGAGTCCAAAATTTATTTTGGAAGTTCCTCGCCCAAAATAAATTTTGGATTCCGTGCATACCTGAAAAATTATGATTTTTATGAAAAATAACATGCGTGAATTTAATACAAGTGGACCATGTAATCCTGCTCTGCATTACACTGTTATGCGTGAAGCATTAATTGCAGAAGCCCAAGAAAAGGTAAAAAACGGACGCTATTTTACCCTTTTTGCACCCAGACAAGCTGGAAAAACGACATTTTTCAAACTTTTATTGAATCAGCTTGAGAAAAATGGAGAATTTAGCACTGTTTGGCTCAGTTTTGAAAATTTGAAAACAGTCTCAAAAGAGGAATTTTATCAAGAATTAAACGATGAACTTCATAGTGAACTTTCCAATATTCAATCAAAACTCACAATCCATAACCCAATTAGCCTGAGACATTTTTTTGAAAAAAATCAGTCTAAGCCTATTGTCCTAGTAATTGATGAATTTGAAGGTATCCCTGATGATGTTTTAAGCGAAGTCATGCACACTTTCAGGAAAATTTATCATAAAAGAGACTCTCATTGTCTTCATTCTTTGCTTTTAGTGGGCGTGAGTACCATTGCGGAATTAGTTATCTCCGGTGCCTCGCCGTTTAACATTACTGAGGAATTGCAAATTCCTTATTTCACTGAAGAAGAAATAAATGATCTCATCAAGCAATATGTGACAGAATCTAATCAGGTTTTTGAAGATAACGTGATAAAAGCCATTTACGAAAATACTCAAGGACAACCAGGGCTCGTTTGTGCGTTGTGTTCTTATATCGTGGAAAAATTGGTAACGAATCGGTGCCAGCGGGTGACGATAGAACACTATTATAAAGCTCAGCATCATTTTTTGACTGAACGATTTGATAAAAACATCCTCAATATCGTCAAAAAAGCGAGGGAAAAAAGAAATTTCATGTTGAAACTGCTTTTTGACGAAGAGGCGCTCCCATTTTCAATTCACGATCCTTATTCTGATAACAGCTATTTCAAAAGAGGCAAAGGACAATTGGTCGAATATTTAAAATCTGAAAACCTTTCTAAAGGGTACTATGTGGTTTTTAGTAACAGACACACAGATAAAAACGAACTGTTTACGGAGGAGCATATTCAAGAAAAACGGATATTTACCCATATCATTCCAACAACGTTTGAACAACCAAGCCGCGTTTCCATGCCAGAGGAACTGAGGTTAACAGAAGCCGAAAAGATTGCCAGCAATATGCTGAAAATGGAGAAATTTACAATCGAACAAATTGTTCAAGCGACAGGCGTGAGTCAGGAAAGGGTTGAACAGTTGTCAGCAAAATAGAAGCAGGAGTCATTCAAAATGATAACAAAATGGAAATTATTTAATTTTAAATCTATTAAAAATGAAACAGAACTTAACTTTGCTCCTCTCACTATTTTAGCAGGTGCAAACAGCAGTGGAAAAAGTACCTTACTTCAATCAATGCTAGTCATTGCCCAAACTCTCTCAAGTAAAAGAGATTCACGTTCTGTGGTATTGAATGATGATCTCACTCAACTGGGGCATTTTGATGATGTTTGCTCATTTGAAAAGGAATCTGATCAAATAGTGATCGGGTGGGAATGTACTCCTCAACAGGATATATATTTTGCGCCGTATTCCACGGCTTATGATCCATTGAAAAAAGTATCATGTACTGTTGCTTTTGATACCCAAGTGGCAGCTCCTACTCCCGAACTTTCACAATTGCAACCCTCTCTAAAAAGTAGCACACTTTTTGCCACTTTTCTTGCAGAAAATCAAACTGAGGTTACCGCAAAATTGAGCATTACTCGTGGTATTTCAGATAATGCGCTGAAAAAACTGCCTTTTAATGTGGAATTAGACAATCAATCTCTTTTGGAAATTCATCAACAAAATCCATCTGCTGTACTTGTTGATTGTCGGCTACACCACTTTTTGCCTGATGAACTTGTTGTAAAAAATAGCAGGCTCCCTGTGTTTATTCCGCCTCCAAAAAACATCATTAATGCTGGCAATTATCTCCGTGCATTTTTTTCTCAAAGTGTTAAGTATCTTGGACCATTACGTGATGAGCCACGTTCTTTCTATCCCATTGTTTCTTATAAGGATCCCACTGAGGTAGGATTACACGGTGAATATACAGCAGCTGTTTTGAATTACCATAGCAAACTTCATGTATCATTCATTCCACCGAGCATTTTTGAAACGTTCACGGAATTAAAGACCTCACACCCCACCATTACTCAAACTTTAGAAACCGCTATCATTGATTGGTTGAAATACTTAGGAGTGGCAGAAAGTGTAGAAACGCATGATCGTGGTAAATATGGACATGAATTGAAAGTCACTACGTCTGGTACACGCACTCCTCAAGATTTAACGCATGTAGGCGTGGGGGTAAGCCAAGTTTTACCTATTTTGGTGATGTGCTTATTAGCAAAACCAGACAGTACACTAATTATTGAACAACCAGAACTTCATTTAAATCCATTGGTACAAACTCGCTTAGGTGATTTTTTTCTGTCTATGATCCTCTCTCATAAACAATGCATTATTGAAACACATAGCGAATATTTAATTAATCGCTTGCGATTGCGTTTAGCATCTACATCAGATAACACACTCAATTCACTTTTAAAAACCTATTTTGTCGAAAAACAGGGATTACAATCTATTTTCCGAGAAATATTTGTTAATGAGTTTGGTGCGATTGTAGATTGGCCTGCTGGATTTTTTGATCAATCACAATTTGAGGCTGAAGAAATCATCAAAGCAGCAGTTCGTAAACGAAAAGCGCGTCGCATGGTGAAGGTTAATGGCTAGCCTCACAATTGATGTTGGTGTTCTTGCCGCTCCCAATGCCGAAAAAGAACTTGTGCATCAATATGTTGAAACCTTATTAGAGTGGAAAAGATTGCTTGATGAACCTTTGGTGGATATATACATGAGTGAGTTTGCCGCTGAAGTTTTGGTAGAAGATGGATTCTACCCATTACGCCCTGTGTTAGAATCTCTATTTAAAAAATGTGGTATTATTGAATACGATGTTAACACAATTGCTCGATTGGCGGAATCATTCCTTTTACTCAAGCATTCGTTTGAAGAAACTTTTAAACTAAGTGACGTGTTAGCAACTGAGGTAACTATGGAGCCAGATCTATTATCAACAGTGACTTCAAAAAATATGGCTTCTGAATTAGCGCGTTGTATCATTTTGACTGTCATACTGAAAAAATATTGCCGTCATCCAGTTAATGATCATATGCTTATTATAAAAGATAGTATTAGAGGAGCATCACTTGTCAATGCAAAGGCACTTATTCATGATTTAGAACATCATCGTGACGATATTGAATCAATTCCTGAACCTCCAGCGTACTTAAAGGGTTCCGTATTAGTTTGCGACACTTTTCATGCCCTTATAAAAAACCTTGATGAAAAGGTTATTTGGCGTGAAGCAGACAATGACAGAAAAATGTCATTGGTAATATCAATAGCACTTTACAAGTTATGTCTTGAACGTGGTTTAGAACCTCAGATAGAAAATTTCAGGGCGTTTCGTTTTGGCAATTGTTTTTTTGCAAGCGCTAAAACATGCTCCCAAACCAATCCTGATTCGTTAGTTGGTAGGATTATTAGAGCCATAGTGGAAACTATTGATAACACTAATTTAGTAGATACTCATGCCCTTAGAATGGGTAAAGGCGGAAATGAGCCTCAACATAAGCGAGGACAGGATAAGGCTTGGCGACGCGATATTGATTACGAATATCATTTGCACTATTGGGAATGTAATGATGGGAGTGTAGAATTTGCGAGTGTTGTCACCCATAATGACTTTTCTATTCCAAACTAGCACACAGCCAAGCTTGTTCGGAGAGTTTGAAGCGTTTTTCCAACAAACATTCGATATTCATACTCAACCGCTGGAGTCCAAGCCCAAAATAAATTTTGGACTCATAATGACAAAAAAGGCTTTTTGAAATGAAACAAATATTCTTAGGATTATACTTGATTCTCCTGACATTACCAGCTTGGGCATATCCACCCTTCCAAACATTCGTTGATGCTGCAAAACCTGGTGACACTTTGCGCCCGCCACCTGGCACTTATGAGGGACCTGTGGTAATAGATATTCCTAGTACCATTGATGGCAATAATCAGGTTATTATTGATGGCGCTGGTAAAGAGTCGGTGGTTTATTTGGATACTGATGGCGCACAATTGCGTCATTTGCATTTAACGAATTCTGGTGAATCGCATAACCAGATTGATGCTTGTGTTCAGGTGCGAGGTAATTTTAATATTATCAAGGACAATATTCTTGATAATTGCCTATTTGGTGTTGATTTACAGCAATCAAATCATAATATTGTGCGGCGCAATACGATCAGTTCTAAACCCGTTTCATTGGGATTGCGTGGGGATGCTATTCGTCTGTGGTATAGCATGGGCAATAAAGTCACCGATAATAAAATAGATAATTCTCGTGACACTGTTGTGTGGTATTCCAAAGATAATTTGATTGCCCGTAATACGTCAAAAGGTGGACGCTATGCCTTGCACTTTATGTATAGCCAATTTAATCGGGTTGAGGATAATATTTATCAGGAAAATTCTACAGGCATTTTTTTAATGTATAGCGATGATGTGGAAGTGCGAGGCAATAAAATTTTTCACTCTTTGGGGGCGACAGGCATGGGTATTGGGTTTAAGGAAAGCAGTAATGTGACTATTGAAAATAATCAAATTGTCTATTGTGCTGCTGGTATTTATTTAGATGTTTCTCCTTATCAACCCGATACCACCAATCGAATTTTTGGCAACGAAATCGCTTACAATGGCGTTGGTGTCATATTTCACAATGACTGGGAGGGCAATGTTTTTACAAATAATCAATTTAAAGGCAATCATACCCAAGTTGTTGTACAAGGCGCTATGACGGCGAAGCGTAACGTTTGGCAAGGTAACTATTGGGACGATTATACAGGTTTTGATCGCAATGGGGATGGCGTGGGCGATACACCTTATGAACTTTATGCTTACGCTGATCAAATTTGGATGGATATTCGATCAACGCAGTTTTTTAGAGGTTCAGCCATGTTGGAATTATTGAATTTTTTAGAACGTTTAGCGCCTTTTTCTGAACCGGTGATTGTTTTACGTGATTCAATGCCACAAATTAAGTCAAAGTGAGGCAATATGGATAAAATTATACAACCTACGCTTGTTAAACAGCAAATTTACTTACAACGAGTGAATCAGCTTTATAACAATCACAAGGAGGTTGAATTTTGGCAACCTGAAGAAATTTTAGAGGCTGTTTTGGAAAAAAATGAGAGAAGACTCTTTACCTTTTCAGAA
>CAYFOB010000114.1:8513-9562 GCA_964344525.1 uncultured Thiomargarita sp. | reverse complement strand
CAAAGCGGCCGCGAAGCACTCCAAAAAATTCAATCGTATTTTTTCGTTCCAAGCAACGCTTTGCGACTTGTGAACGAGGATGCGTAACACCAGTAAATAATTCAGAAAACTTGAACGTTCAAAGTATATCATCTTAACATCTAAGTAGTGGCTTAAAAAGGCGGTGACTATCATGCGTAGCTTATTCCAAATTTTCTGTTTGTTGATGGCATGCGCAGTACATGCAGTGGAGATAGGAAAGCCTGCGCCAAACTTTACTTTGAAAGACAGCGGCGGGGAGATTATCAGTCTATCTGATTTTCGAGGTAAACATGTGGTGCTAGAGTGGTTTAATCCTGATTGTGTGCGTGTCCAACGGCATTATCAGCAAAAAACGATGCGTAAATTGGCACGACAATATATGGGTCGAAATGTGATATGGTTGGCAATCAATAGTACCTACTACATGCGTAAAGAGGATAATGTCAGATGGAAGGATACTAATCGGTTACATTACCGTCTTCTGGGCGATTTTTCTGGCGATGTTGCTAGACTCTATCAAGCCAAAACGACTCCACACATATATATTATTAATCCCACTGGAATTTTAATATATCAGGGGGCTATCGACAATGACCTTTTAGGGACCAAAGCAATGCCTTTTAAATATGTACAAGTTGTTTTAGACAAATCTCTACAGGGTAAGCCCATTATCCCGTCAAAAACCAAACCTTACGGTTGTTTGGTAAAATATTACCCATATTGAAGCGAGGCTATAAATCAATATGATTGATGCATCAATCATTTTTTACATAGGCAAAACGAGCAGCGATTTTTGAGGATAGTGATGAAAGCACGTATAAAATGGGTAGAAAATGCTTGTCTGATAGGGGAAGCGGATAGTGGTCACGGGATTGTGATAGATGGCGCTGCCGAGATTGGCGGGCGTAATTTAGGTGTCCGTCCCATGGAAATGATGTTAATGGGATTAGGGGGGTGTGCCGCCATGGATATCTTGCATATTCTCAAAAAAAAGCGGTTGTCACATAGTACCTTATTAGCTAACAAAA
>CAYFOB010000114.1:0-8503 GCA_964344525.1 uncultured Thiomargarita sp. | reverse complement strand
GGGTCATGATTTAAAGGATAATCATGTCAAACAGGCTGTTGACTTGTCCGCAGAAAAATATTGCTCAGTCTCAGCCATGTTGGGCAAAACGGCTAAAATCAGCCATGATTATGAAATTGTTGAGCAAAATTAAATGAGGGGATAAATAATTCAACTTTTTTTTCATTTTTTGCTTGACAATTTTTTGTGGATTATTCATAATCTCAATCAATTAAATTTGGCTATGTAGCTCAGCTGGTTAGAGCGCGGCATTCATAATGCTGAGGTCAGTGGTTCAAGTCCACTCATAGCTATTTCCGATACTGATGAAAAATTTTAAAGAATTTTCCACGCACCTTCTAATGCTGCTATGTAGCCTATGGATTTCCAGTCTTGAGGCTGAAGAATTACGTGATCCCACACGTCCCTTTAATTGGACACCGCCTGTCTTATCACCTGAGCAGGCAGTTTCTGCAAAACCAACGTGGTCAGTCAGTTTAATATTAGTGTCACCACGGCGGCGAACGGCAATTGTTAATGGACAACTTGTGCAAGTGGGTGATAAAGTAAAAAATGCGCAAGTCGTTGCAATTACTACAAAGGCGGTGATAATGCGATTAGGAAAACAACGTCTTACACTACCTATAACAAAAATTCAGGTCAAAGTATCCACTCGCCCTGTTCGTTAAAAATAAAATGGTCATTTTCATCACTCAAAGCAGACAAACTTTGGAAAAATCTGTCCCAAACTAAAGTTTGGGACTTATTTGGAAAGATCGTTATACCAAATCCTTGTAGTTGTTTTGGTAAAATTCAAAATAATCCATCACAGATTTTTCAAGCTCCTTATCGTCAATGGACCCTGGGCGCAATGTTCTAACTTTTTCGATAGCCTGTTCTGCACTATCCCCCATAGTAACAAACAAACAAGCCAATACAACCCCAGTTCTCCCAATTCCACATTGACAATGCACAACAACGGGGCGCGGTGTTTCCTGCAAAAAAGAGACTACTTGATGAATATCTTGACTGGGAATACGAGTAAAATCAGGCAAAGGGTAATGACGATGAATAAAGGGGCTGAAAATCCGAGAATCAGGTAGATTTTCTGAAACAGATACCATGCTCTTAAAACCCATTTGTCGTAGCTCATCAGCGACCTCTATGCTTTCAGGGTATCCCATGCCCGCCACTTCATTGGGAATAACAAAAGAAAAATTGTGCATATTTGTACTCCTCAGCGTTTTATAAAACCCAATAAATATTATATATTTTTTCAATCAGTTACTAATAATGTTCAAGTTATCTTTACGTTGAATGGCATCAGCTATCAACTGGGGAAATTGATCCGGTGTACAGGCAAAAACTGGAACAGTTAAGTTGCGTATTGTTTGGGCAAGTGCAGCATCATAAGTGGGAGCGCCGTCATCACTCAGTGCCAGTAAGACAATAACGTTGACGTCACTTTCTTTCAGTTGATGAATTCGTTTCACAAGCGCTTTGGCATTGCCGCCTTCGTATAAATCGGTGACTAACACCAAGGTTGTTTTAGCCGGGCTACGGATGTAACGTTCACAATAATGTACGGCTTGATTGATGTCGGTACCTCCGCCTAATTGACAACCAAACAAGACATCCACCGGATCTTGTAATTTTTCTGTGAGATCAACGATTGAAGTATCAAAAACGACCATTTTGGTGGCTATGGATGGAATTGAGGCGAGTACTGCGGCAAAAATGCTGGAATACACGACACTAGTCGCCATTGACCCACTTTGGTCAATGCACAAAATAATTTCTTGATGTACTGCTGAACTTTTTCGACCAAAACCGATCAGTTGTTCTGGAATGATGGTGTTCAGCTCAGGCTGATAGTTTTTCAGATTAGCTCGGATAGTCGATGGCCAATCGATATCTCCCCCTTTAGGACGTTTCGTTTTTAATGAGCGATTGATTGCTCCTCTGATGGCTTGTCGCATTGGATCGCTTAGACGTTTGAGTAAATCATTAACAATTTTTTGTACCAGTTCGCGTGCTGTTTCTTTCGTTTCATCAGGTACAATGTGACTCATGCTAATAATATCTGCCAATAATTGAGCACTTGGCTCCAATGTTTGTAAAATTTCCGGCTCCATCAGAAGGTGTTGCAGATTATATTTTTCAATCGCGTCCTGTTGCATAATTTTAACGACGCTGGACGGAAAATATTTGCGGATATCGCCTAGCCATCGCGCCACTTTAGGTTGACTTCCACCTAAACCCCCGCGGCCATATAATTTCGTGAGCGTTTGCTCCATTTGCGCTAAATCGCCATCCAATGGCGGTTGAGAATTGTCTGGATCACCAAGCACCAATCGCCATCGTAATTGACCTTGTTGCTGGTAGTTTTTGGCGTTTAATAATTGGTTTGCATCGTTCATTTTTCACTGTTCCCTATTCTTAGCTTTTAACGATTTCAACATAATTTTTGAGTAAATCCCATTAATTCCGATACCCGAACTAAAGCCATCTCCGCACGCTCCACGTTAAAAACCTGTTCCATATTCACCTTAGCCTGATGAGATTGCTGACTACTCGATTTAGCCAACAATTGCTTAATCTCACCGCTTTCAAAATTGGAAAACGCACGCCTTAAAATCGGCAGCAGCTCAATAAATCGCTCTGCTTGAATACCTCTTAACCATTCATCAACCAACATCCAAAGCCGATCATGATGAATTAACAACAAGGCGGCACCTTCCAGTAAGCCTTGAATCCAATTGGCTTCGTGTTCTACCTCATTACCTTGCGATAATTCATAACTTAATCGGGTTGCTGCCTCTTCGGCGGTGATGACTTGATGATCAATTAATAAACGACAAATTTTTCCACCAATCAAACCCTGGATTTGAGGATTCTCTAATAATTGAAACAATGTTGATTGCCAAAGCGCTAATAACTCCGCTTGGGCAAAGGTATTCGTTGCTCCATCACAACGTTCAATGTGAGTCGCCATCTCCCGAGCCGCCTCTTCATCAATCGCGTAACAAGCACTTGGTAAGCGATGGCATATTCTGGGTAAAATGTTTCTAATCAGATGATTGACTTGCTCTATTTCGGTATTGCGGACGTTGCCATAACGACTGATTTCCACCAATCCTGGCAAGGCAACCATCAGATTCTGCAATTCTGCGTTGATTGCGACAATATCTTGCAACTTTTGCATCGCTTTTTGAATGACTGAAGGTAACTCAGCAAAGAGTAAATCATTCAATAAATCAATGATAGAGTTGATATTTTCGTGGATTTCGAGGGCTTGTATGGTTTTTTGAGTGGCGGCATTCAATATCGAATTACCAAAAGTACTGGCATTAACAATCTCAATAGCAAACTCGGGTTCCCATTTGAGTTTCCAAGCTTCTTTGAAGGTGCCTTTACCGCTAATGGCGGGATTTTTGATGGAGAATTTTAGCCCCAATAATTTTAAACGATGAAAAAAGATTGAGCGTTTGAGATGGAGTTCTTTGCGTAAATCCAAGAGCAACTCTTTTTCATCTGATAGCTTAAGTCTGAGCATTTTGAGCTGTTGCTCAAAATCTTGTTGTAAAGCCATTTTGGGCGCATCAAGTGGCACTTGCCCAATACGTTGCCCAATTAATAATTTTTTCCTGATTAACTTTAAATAAATGTCGTCACCAAAACAAAAGGTGGTGGTAATGGCTTCATTAAATTCTTCAATCGCTGGGGCTTGTAATCCCCGCATTGTTGCCAGCGTGTTGGCAAGGCGAACCGCTTCAATAAGACTCGCCGTCGAGACATCGACTCCGTCGTCACGTAATAAATTAGCAACTTTTGCTAACCAAGTTTCATGACTATTCTGATGATGCTGCCAAATATGTTCATACCACCCCGGATAATCTATACCAGCACCATAGCCACTGCTAAAGGTTAAACGCTCGTTAGTCCAGGGTATCCAAGTGCTATGAATAGCGCATTTGGCTAAACCTTTTAGTAGGGCATTGTCCTGTGTGACTTTCACGTTTTTCATTAACGCAGGTACGTGCCAAGCACCACAAATCACCGCTATTTTACCTTGATGCTTATTCATGGTTTGACGTAAAATTTTACGCATCCAAGCTTCACGAACATAAGTGTCTTGGCTTTCAGGCTGCTCGATAGCTTCACGCACTGCAGTCATGGCATCCGCTATTGCGACAAAAATGGCTAAATCGTTTTCTCTCTGTTCAACGACAAAGTTCCACCAAGCTTCACTGTCTTCAAAACCGGCGGCGTTGGCTAATAAACGGATTGGTTCTTCGGTGCGGCGGTTAGTTTCATCTTGAGCAAACTGTTGCGCGATGGTATGAGCGGCTGGTAAATCAAACATTTGCACCGGAATATTGACGCTTTTCGCGTATCGTATGGCTTGCAGTTCTGGTGAATAATCAGCAAAAGGGTAAAGTACGGAATGGGCGACTTCTTTTTTATCGTATAGCAGCGCTGCTACTGGAAAGGTCATCTCTTTATGACTTAACCAATCCAGTATCGGTTCAAGTTCCAGTGGACCTTCTAATAAAATCACTTCCGGCTGAATTTTTGCTAAGGCATTGTTCACGCTCTTGGCAGAACCTGGTCCATGGTGACGTATACCAAGCAAATAGACACGATCATTTAAAATCATTAGTTGATTTTCCAAAAGTTAAGTGTTGACGTTGAATTCCTTCTTGAGGAATACGAAAATGGTTAGAAATCACTTCTACAAACCAATTTATAAGACTATTTGGAAGCCAATTTAAGAGTTCATCATTGATTGTGCGTTGCTTTCCTTTATTCTTACACCAACGTTCTTTGGAAATGGTATCTCGGAGAATTTGGTAGAGTTCAATATCTAAAATTAAGGGTACGTTCATAGATTCAGTTATGCTATTAGCGGCACGAAATGGAATCATTAGCCCGTCATAATCAACATCCCCGAAATAGTGAATGACTTCAAATGGTGCGATTTCTCGTACCCATTTTAAACCTTGCCAAGTTTGTGAGAATTTGTTACCTCCTCCATACACAACCGATGAATAGGCCTGATTGTCGCGGTTCCATAGCGATAAAGTTCGCCAAGTCGCACTGTTTTCTATGATTAAACACGGTTTTGACTCGGAACCTGATGAGCCTTTTTCCCAAGCTAATGGCTCTGGGGTTATGACACAACGTAAGACTGATAAATCAATTTGTCCTTGTTTGAATGCTTGAGTCATTGAAAAATCATCTAAGAATTTTTCATCATTAAAGATTTCAAACGATCTTTCTCGTACTGGAACAATAGCTGCGTTACGTCCTCCTGATTT
Organism: uncultured Thiomargarita sp.; assembly: GCA_964344525.1. Taxonomy (GTDB): domain Bacteria; phylum Pseudomonadota; class Gammaproteobacteria; order Beggiatoales; family Beggiatoaceae; genus CAYFOB01. The sequence goes on along the minus strand of CAYFOB010000114.1, from coordinate 3,203 downwards.
TAGCCAGTGATCGACCATCAACCAATGCTGATAATGAGGTAAACGTCTGCCCTCAGCCAAAAAAGTCAGTTCTCTTGCCCAAAGATAAGTTTTGGGATCAAAAGTAGGGTGTTTATTGGGTGTTTCTGATCGTTGAATCCACTTTGGCAAAGGCGGTTTTGCTGTCTGATCGTATGCATTTTTACTCCTTGGTAGACTAAAACCACCTAATTCAACGATTAAAGCATGTAAGGTTTGTCGTGAATCACCGGTGACTTGTCCTGGCAATGCTTTTGCCATCGCATCCCATAATAATTCTAGAGGAATACGATGTTTATCCAACGGTAATGCTTGTTCAAAGCGATCAATAACAGTTTTAGGTAGCTTCATTTTCTGTTTCAAGCGATTCTTTGAATTGAGCCTCTACAGTTTCAATGTCATGAGTTTGTAATTCTTTCACATAACGATCACCAGTTTTTTGATCTCTATGCTGGTTTTGTAATGTGACAATGCGGGGAAATTCCCCTAGCGATTCTTTTTCCTGAATACCGGTGGCATAGATTAATTGGATATTGGTTAGTTTTGCCATTTCTCGTTGCATTTGTACAAAAGGAATGTAGTTACATTTTCCCAGTGGATTATCAAGCAGCAAGATGTTAGACGGATTTCGATTTTGACTGTATTGAAAACCGATGAGCCGTACTATACCGCAGTAAATCATGATAGCGGCGGTGAGTTTTTCTCCCCCGGAAAATTGACCAACATCGACAATAGAGGTTCGTTCTAAAGTGGGCGTATCGGATGGCTTAAAGATATGAATAGAGATGTTATTCTGTAGCACTTTGTGAATGCCATGTTTGATAAGTAATACGGAATTTTCTGTTATGCCAGCCGTGCTTTTTACCAGATGACTGAGGTATTCCTCTAATGTTTGTTGTAAATGTTCTATTTTTAAAGCCTTTGGATTGATTTTGACTTCGATAAAAGGAGAACCACTCCATGCTTTCCAAATACCTGAATTGGGCGGGCATTTAGAGGCGGTGTTTAAGTCTTTTAGTTGTCGAATGGGTGATTCAACTAAATTTTTGAAGAAACCAACGAGTTCAGTGCGTCCCTTTTCTGCTCTTTTTAGGGAGTGGTTGAGCGCTTCAATTCTTTCTCCCAAGTCATTGATATTATCAGTCACTTTTTGGTAGAAACTTTCCTCCATCTTCAACAGGCGGGAACGTAAAACCTGCGCGACATCTCGATAAATATCATCATTGAGTATTTTGGTGATGGCATTTTGCAAATCATTGACTTTCGCTTTAGCGTCACCGAGTTGTTTTTCTAGCTTTTTCGTCAGTTTGCCAATATCACCCCATTCTGTTTCGGCTTCTTCGGCAGAATCGAAGGGATTATAAGTTTCCCAAAGTGACTCATCAGGAAATTCTTCTTTGGCAGCTTTGACAGCAGTTCTCAACAAGGCGATACTTTGAGCAATTTTACTCAGTTCTTTTGTCGTAGAATTGATATGGTCCTTTATAGCCTCTTCATTCTGTTGCACTTCCTGAAGTTGCCGATTCCATTGGTGCAATGTTTCATCACAAGTTTCTAATGATTCATAAGAGGTGAGTTCCTCTGGTTTTTCCGGGATATCTTTTGCCTTAAATTCGCGTTTGGCTTTGTTTTTCTCAGCCTTGGCTAAGGTTTCATCATCTCGTGCGTTGAGAACTTTGTTCTCCAATGTCTTGATAAGGCTATCATCTATGACTTGTTCACAATTAGCTAATGTGTCACTCACATCCAGTTCACTATACGAACCCCGTTTCTCATCATAGTCTTTTTGAGCCCCTGTTTTTTGTTCAGTCAGTACATTCAGTTGTCCTCTCAAATGAGCTGAGGCATCGACTTTTTCGTCATAAGAGAGTTTTTTCGCAAAATACATATCATGTAATTGCTCTTCAGTGTGATGCTCATACTGTGTTAGCAGAAAACGATCTTTAGGCGAGCGAAGTTCAATTTGGTTGAGCTTATCTTTGCAAGTTCTCAAATTGTTTTTTTGTGTTTCAATCGCTTCAACAAGCATCCGCTCTTGAGTTTTGTGTTCGCTAATGGCATTCTCCAGTTTTTCAAGTTCTTCGAGTTTGTTGGTTTGTTCTGCTTTGGTTTGTTCTAATTCACGTTCTTTTTCTTGGCGTTGTTCCTCATAACGGCTAATATATTTTTCAACCGCATTTTGACACTTGTGAAGTTCCTTTTCTTTTTTCTCTGTTTCTTTTAAATCTGCTGAGACACTTTTTTGGCGTTCTCTGAGTTCCCCAACATCACGCTCAAGCTTTTCTAAGTGTTCATATCCTTCCGTTATTTGCTGTTGAATCCTGGTAATGGCTTTTTGGTAGCGTGTTTCTGCGCCTTCAGGATGCGCTTTCAAAAATTGTCTTAGTGTGTTTAGGGTTTCATCATAAGCATTTTGCTTCTTTTGAATCGCCAATAAACGAGCATTATTGTTTTCAATCCGACGTTCTAATCGCGCTTTCTCCTGAGTTGCTGCCTCTTTGTCAAAAGTGGCATTGCTGGTAGGCATCACCGTTGTCATGCCATCATGCTGATTTGCTGTGTCTGGACAAGTCACCAGCGTGATTTGCACCGGACCACGTAGATTGTTAAGCATTTGAAATTCTTGCTTAACACGCTCAAAATGTTCAGGGCTAAGAACAGCAATACCACCATACCGCGCAGGATCACAGTTCATCTGTTCTCTTATCGTCTCTAGCCTGATATCACCTTGATCGGTTAAGTATTCGCCATAGCTATAGGCACCAATACCATTGTCTTTGAGATGTTGTAAGACAGTGCGAACATCGCGCCCCGGTGGCAAAACACTTGATTCTGATAAGGCATCAATATCTTCTTGATCCAAGTCAAGCTGATTTTGAACCTGCCTTAATTCTTGGCTCAATTTGTTTTGAGCATTTTTTAGACTGCTTTCTAAATCAGGAAAATAAGGGTTGACTTTATATGCTTCTACTAATTCGCATAGCGTTTGATGGTGAGATAAGCTTTGTAATTCCTTTTGGTATGTCTCTAATATATTAGAGGCTTTTTCATCGTCCCTTTTTAGCACTGCTATGTTGTTGATAACAGATTGCTTTTTTGATTCAGACTGATAAATGCTTTCCTTGGTTTCATCTAGTGCAGGATGGCGGAAATTTCCAGGCCACTCGAAGCGGAGCTTCGGGGCA
>CAYFOB010000113.1:664-9573 GCA_964344525.1 uncultured Thiomargarita sp. | reverse complement strand
TGCCATAAGGCTTTAAAAATCTCGATATTTTCAGATTGAACAGCAACCTTAAATAAATTTTTTAAGATCGCCTCATCAGTCACACTCGATAAATCCTGTTCGATTTGTCGATAAAAAGAGGCAGAGGGATCAAAACGTAAAACGAGTACATCTAAAAGGTTACGATGAAATGTGAGGCGCTGCGCTTGTGCCACTTTTGTGGTCAATTTTAACTCATCTGGCACACCAAGAAAACTGGGGGTTGGTGGTTTTTGTGTACAAATAATGTAGGTATAAATTTGCTTGCCCTTGATTTGTTCTTTTTCATGTAACATATTTGTGTGCTGATTACTAAACACCACATAGTAACCTTCATTCAAATTTTCTGAGTTGAGATATTCGGCAAGCTGTCCTTTTCCCCTTTTGAATCGGGTACTCTCACTAAAAATTTTGGTTTCAATCAAATAACGATGATTATTATAAATAATTAAAATATCCGTTCTTCCTGCGCCTGAAGGAACTTCTATAAATGTTTGTCCCTCTAAAGCTTCAATAAAAAAATTAATAAAACCATCAAGAGAATAATGCCAAGCCCCTTCTTTTAATTTTTCTGTGTCAAAAGCTTTAAACCCACGTCGTCGCACATATTGTTGGTATTTGTTGAGTATGGCATGGATATTTAATCCATCACCTTTCAAATAGTCTTTAAAGGTATTATTGGTATCAAGTTCATAATGCTTACTTTCTCCATTAATTGTTGGACGAAATGCGGTGATAATGCACTTACTATATAGCGGCACCAAAATACCCACATGATTATCTATATTTTCTATCACACCATTAGCCTGTAAATAGGCAATGTCCTCAGTATGGATACTAAATTCAATGGGCTCTTCATCAAATAGCAAACGGCACATAAAGGCCTTTTTTTCTTTCGCCTTTCGGACAATATTTAGGATGTTGTTGTCATATTTTGATTTTAAGAAGTCGTTTAAAGTGACTAAAAAATCATCCATTGTGATGGTGCGATTTTTGACGTTTTCAACCAAATGTGCCGCTAAAGCGCAAACCAGTCCAGGTTGTCCTTTAGTGTTATCATAAATTGCTTTGATCACCGGTTCTTCAAATTTTTGTCCCGATTCAACCTGATGTTGCTCAATCAATAAGTTGACTTCAGCAAAGGTAAAATAGGAAATTTTAAGTTCTTCAGCTATGTTAAAGGGGGAGGCGCTTGAGGTAACAAGCTCTGCCATTGTGCTCACACCGACAAGAATCAGGGAATGAAGAGCATGATACTTTTTTCGGTGATACATTTGTCGGAAACTATGCATTATTTCACTTAAAACCGTATCAGGTATGCCTTCAAATTCATCAATAACGAGAATAAGAGATTGAGTTTTGAGAGTTTCAAAAAATCTAACCATTTGAACCTGATTTGTAATGGTTTGCTTGATTTTAATCTGATGTTCACCCAATTCTTGATGAAGTTGATTATTGAGTTCCTGATAAAAAAACTCTCTTGACGCTGTCTTTAAATTTTCAAAACTAATCCAAATTGGAGTAAAACCTTCCCCCTTTATGGATTCAAGCAAAAGTTGAAAATAGGTGGTTTTTCCCGCCTGTCTGGGCGCAAAAAGGGTAAAAAAGCGCCCTTTTCTGACTTTTTCAACCCCTTTGGCAATTAACGCTTCACGCATGACGGTGTAGTGTAGGGCAGGATTGCAGGGACCTGTTGTGTTAAATTCACGCATTAAAAGTAGTCTCTTTCTCTCACGGTTGTTGGTGTAGAATCATAAGTTTTCGGGTATGCAAGGAGTCCAAGATAAGTCTTTCCGTTAGTACCCCGCAGATGATTTTTAAAAGTAATCCTTGTAGTTATTTGCGGTTTTTACGTGACCTTATGGCGTTTTTCCATAAGGTGCGTAATAACCTCAATAATAGCATTCGTAACTTGCGCCAACTCTTCCTCATTAATAATATAAGGGGGCATTATATAAACCAGATTTCTGAAGGGACGTACCCAAACGCCTTTTTCTACAAAGCGTTGTTGCATTTGTTCCATATTGACAGGATGGGTTAATTCGACTACACCCACCGCGCCTAATACACGCACATCAGCTACCTTGGGTAAGGAGGCACAGGGCAGCAATGTGTCAATCAATTGTTTTTCAATTTGAGAAACCCGTTGCTGCCATGGACTTTCTAATAATAAATTGATACTGGCGGCTGCCACAGAACAAGCAAGGGGATTCGCCATAAAAGTGGGACCATGCATAAACACGCCAGGGGAATGCGAAGAAATTTCATTAGCCACTTGCGCTGTTGTTAATGTTGCGGCTAGGCTCATATAGCCACCTGTCAAGGCTTTACCCAAACACAAAATATCAGGCGTCATATTGGCCTGTTCACAGGCGAATAATGTGCCAGTTCTACCAAATCCGGTGGCAATTTCATCTAAAATTAATAAAACTTTGTATTCATTGCATAAAGCCCGTACACGGCGCAAGTATTCTGGGCAATAAATACGCATTCCTCCTGCGCCTTGCAACAAGGGCTCTAAAATGACGGCTGCAATTTTGTCATGGTGTTGTTCTAATAAGCTTTGAAAACTTTTGATTTCTTCTTCATCCCATTCCTCGTCAGATTTGCTACGTGGTGCATCTGCAAAGTAATGTTGAGGTAAAACATGGGAAAAAATATTATGCATACCATTGACAGGATCACAAACCGCCATAGCGCCAAAGGTATCACCGTGATATCCAAAACGAATCGTTAACAATTTTTGTTTTTCAGGATGTCCTAGCGCATGCCAATATTGAATCGCCATTTTTATGGCCACTTCAACAGCTACCGAACCTGAATCACAGAAAAAAACACGATTCAAAGGCTCTGGGGTGATTTTTATGAGTTTTGCTGCCAATTCGACAGCAGGGCGATGAGTTAAGCCTCCAAACATGACATGAGCCATATCATCCAATTGTCTACGAATGGCATCGTTAAGTTGTGGATGATTATAACCGTGAATGACGGACCACCAAGAAGCCATGCCATCTATAAGTTCCTTGCCATTTTCTAATTTTAAACGCACACCCTCAGCCCCAACAACCGGATAAACAGGCAAAGTGTTTAGCATTGAAGCATAAGGGTGCCAAATATGCGCCTTATCAAAGGATAGCCAATTTAATTGTTCCACAGATCAATTTCCCAAAGACTGTTTGTCATTTTGAATCATAGCATAAGCAGAATGGTTATGAATGGACTCAAAATTTTCTGATTCAACCGTATAGGCACCAATCCGATCATCGCTATTCAGTTTAGCAGCAACATCACGTACTATATCCTCAACAAATTTCGGATTTTCATAAGCCCGTTCAGTGACCTGTTTTTCATCAGGGCGTTTGAGTAAGCCATACAATTCACTGGAGGCTTCTTTTTCAACCAAATCAATGATATCTTCTATCCAAATAAAGCCATTTGTTTTGGCGGTGATTGTCATATGAGAACGTTGGTTGTGTGCACCATAGTCGGAAATTTCTTTGGAGCAAGGGCACAAGCTGGTTGCTGGCACAACAATTTTGAGCGTTATTGACGGCTTTTCACCTGTGATTTCGCCAATAAATGTCACCTCATAATCAAGCAGGCTTTTCACACCAGAAATCGGCGCAGATTTTCTAACAAAATAGGTAAAAGTCATCTCAATATGCCCTGAATCTGCTTCTAAACGCTGATTCATTTCTAGAAGCATTTGCTTGAATGACTGTACAGTAATTTCATATTCATGCTCATTAAGGATTTCCACAAACCGCGACATGTGCGTGCCTTTGAAATTATGTGGCAAATTCACGTACATATTAAAATTAGCAATAGTGTGTTGTTCAGCACCAGAACGATCCTTAACACGCACCGGATATTTAATGTCTTTGATGCCGACTTTATCAATGGCAAGATGGCGAGTATCTACAGTATTTTGGACATCAGCTATCGGGGTGGGCTTATTCATAATGGGAATCCTCTAAGCATTTAAAGGGAAAATTTTGAACTGTGATTCTTATGATTTATGTGATTGATTTGATGAAAAAATCCGCATTAGCGCCCTCATAATAATCAGATCAATCACATAAATCTTAAGGAAACAAATCTATTACACTAATTCGCTCAAACGTTTATTAACAGCGCATGCAATTCCCTTTCCATCTAAACCACATTTTGCCAGCAACTTGGCAGTATCTCCATGTTCAATAAAGCGATCTGGTAAACCTAAATTCAACACTGGTGTTGAGTGCGCCTGTAAATATTCATTCACAGCGCTACCAGCCCCGCCCAAGATGACGTTTTCTTCCAGCGTGACTAATAGTTCATGTTGTTGTGCCATTTGTGTGAGCATATCAACATCTAACGGTTTGATAAAACGCATATTCACAACGGTAGCATCCAATTGTTCTGCTGCTTCCAAGGCAGCCTTTAATAGGGTACCAAAAACGAGAAGCGCAACTTTATTACCTTTGCGACGTAATTGGGCTTTACCGGTGGGCAAAGTTGTTAGGGTTTTGTCAACTTGTACCCCCACACCATAACCGCGTGGATAACGCACAGCACAGGGACCATTATGTTTAAAACCTGTTGTGAGCATTTGCCGACATTCATTTTCATCAGCAGGTGCCATAATTAACATATTGGGGATACAACGCAAATAAGCAAGATCAAAGGTCCCTGCATGGGTGGGACCATCTGCGCCAACTAAGCCCGCACGATCAAGGGCAAATAATACAGGTAAATTTTGCAGCGCAACATCATGTATCAATTGATCATAGGCACGTTGTAAAAAACTAGAATAAATCGCCACCACCGGTTTTAAACCTTCACAAGCCAAGCCTGCTGCAAAAGTGACACTGTGTTGTTCAGCAATGCCAACATCAAAATAACGATCTGGGTACTGCAGTGAAAATTTGACCAAACCAGAGCCTTCACGCATGGCAGGCGTAATGCCAATTAAACGGTCATCCTGAGCAGCCATATCGCAAAGCCAATCGCCAAAAATTTGCGTATAGGTTGGGGCATTCACTGATTTAGCAACCATTTCCCCTGTTTTTGGATTAAAAGGGGTGACACCATGATAGTTACAGGGATCGTTTTCAGCGCTTGGAAAACCTTTGCCTTTTTGGGTGATTATATGTAAAAATTGTGGTCCCTCCAAAGCTTTCATATTCTTTAAGGTTTTCAACAAAATTGGCAAATCATGCCCATCAATAGGACCAATATAATTAAAGCCTAATTCCTCAAACAATGTCCCTGGCACTATCATGCCTTTCATGTGTTCTTCTGTGCGCTTTGCTAATTCTCGCATGGTTGGCATACGTTTGAGGATTTGTTTGCTGCCCTCGCGCACCGAGGCGTAAAATGAACTTGACAACACATTCGCCAAATATTGAGATAAACCGCCCACATTTGGAGAAATTGACATCCTATTGTCATTTAATATGACCAAAAGATTACCATCCAATTCGCCCGCATGATTTAATGCCTCAAACGCCATGCCCGCAGTCATGGCACCATCGCCAATAATCGCGACAACTTTACGATCTAAACCCAATTTCTGATTAGCAATCGCCATACCTAATGCCGCACTGATAGATGTACTCGAATGCCCCACCCCAAATGCATCATAAATACTTTCCTCACGCTTAGGAAAACCAGCAATGCCTCCCCCTTGCCGCAGGGTGGACATAGCAGAACGTCGCCCTGTGAGGATTTTATGGGAATAGCTTTGGTGTCCAACATCCCATATTAAGCGATCATCGGGGGTATTAAAAACATAATGGAGCGCAATAGAAAGTTCAACAACCCCTAAATTGGAGGCAAAATGTCCACCGGTGCGGCTTAAAGTTTCTATTAAAAATAGACGTAATTCTGTTGCCAATTGAGACAATTGTTGTTCAGACAACTGGCGCAGTTGGGCAGGCGTTTGAATATGTTCTAGCATTGGTTGATTCATTTTAGGTTGTGTAGATAATTGCCGATTTGATGTATCACGCAGTTGGATAGGCATTGGTTCTAGTAATGTTTGCGTTGTCATATAATCACACTTAAGGAAAAAATTTTGACGCTTTGTGCGCTTTGAAAATTTTTGTCTCAATCGCCTGCATTGACAATCGTGCCATTGTCTGAACCGCAGATTTGCGGTTCAAAGAAATTGATTATAAAGAATCCTTGTACTTATTGACAGTTCCTAACTCATCATCGCCAATAAACGTTCTGTAGTTGGTTGCTCTACCACACCTTTTTCTGTCACAATCACATCCACTAACTCAGCAGGTGTCACATCAAATGATGGATTCCATGCCTTTGCCCCGCTTGCCGCAATGGGCTGTCCACCCACCATCAAGACTTCAGCCATTGCCCGTGCTTCAATCACAATTTGTTCTCCAGCAGCAATATTCATGTCTACGGTTGAAGTGGGCGCAGCCACCATAAATTTAACACCATGTTGGCGTGCTAACACTGCTAAGCTGTAAGTACCTATTTTGTTAGCCACATCCCCATTAGCAGCAATACGATCAGAGCCAACAATAATCCAGTCCACTCGTTTTTGTTGCATTAAAGCAGCTGCCGCACTATCAGCTAGCAAGGTGATGGGAATATTATCTTGCAACAATTCCCATGCAGTTAAACGAGCGCCTTGCAACCAAGGGCGGGTTTCATCAGCATAAACTCGGCTAATTTTTCCAGCGGCGTATGCGCTACGAATCACGCCCAAAGCGGTGCCATAACCGCCTGTTGCTAACGCCCCCGCGACAACCCGAGGGCAATAATGCTGCCCCCAAGTCCCCCATTCTATGATTAGCATCAATATCTTCCTGCTGAATACGTTGGGCTTCTGCCACCAGCGTGGGTAGTGGGTTGCCGGTGATTTTGGCAAAACATGCTTTCATGCGCTGCAAAGCCCATACCAAATTAACCGCGGTGGGACGCGCTTGCGCCAATTGTTGCATATCACTTTCGATAATACTTTGCCAATTATCAGGAGCAATCGCATAGGCCGCTTTGGCTGCCAACACAACGCCATAGGCAGCTGTAATACCAATCGCCGGTGCGCCGCGCACGACCATATCTTTAATTGCTTGCACAACATCTGAGGCTTTTTCTAACACCATCATCGTTTGCTCGTGTGGCAATTTACGTTGATCTAACAAATGCAATTGGTTATCTTGCCAAATCACAGCACGTAGGGTGTCGTAGTTCATTGTGTGAATCCTTATGTTATGAGAAAATACTAAATATATGGATAGGTGATACAATTTTTGCTGTATGAACTGTGATAACTGATAACTGTATTATGGAAACAAAATGTATTTTAGTTGGTGTTGGTGCTGCGATTGCTGGGGCGGGAGCGCAATATGTGTACTTAACTTACATTTGGCCTAACCGTCACAAAACCTATACCTGGATTTATTCACTCAGAAACCACAAAAAACTCGGTGAACCATGTAAAACGGATTTGGTGCTGGATCGTGAAGGCTACAGTATAGGTTATAGTTTTGAACGCAAGTGCGCGTTGTGGGCTTCTTACATTATATCAAAGGGTTCGGTTGGCGTTGATATGGATAGGGGTGATGACTTTGATGCTGATCCTGATATACCAGAGGAATATCGGGTTCAACCGGAGGATTTTAGAAATACCGGTTATGATAAAGGGCATCTTGCGCCCAGCGCTGCGATTGATTTTAGTCGCAAAGCTAACGATCAAACTTTTTTGATGTCAAATATTGCCTTGCAAGATCCCAAATTAAATCGGCATGCATGGGGACGTTTAGAAGGGGTTATCCGGGGGTGGACAGAAACCAAAGGCCAATTAATAGTTACCACCGGTCCTATATATGGTGAAAACCCAGAAATGGTCAATGGTATTCCGCTACCTGAAAGCTTTTACAAAGTGGTTTACTCCTTTGAACATGGGCGTTGCATAGGGTTTATTATGCCGAATTCAAGTGTCAAAGCCGGTGAATTATGGGATTGTGTGATGTCGGTTGAAGAAGTGGAAAATAAAACGGGCTATCAATTTTTTAACAAGCTCAGCAAGAGAAAGCAAAAGGCAAAGGCAGCGCTTGATGTGTCATGGTGGAAAACTTAACACCTAGCTCAACAACAGCACGGTTTTCGTGAAGATTTGAACTGTGATTGATCTGATTATTATGAGGGAGTTGATGCTTTCATCACAAAAATCATAAGAATCACAGTTCAAAATTATTTACCCAAAAAGTGAGCTATTATGACCACAACAATGACCCCTGGGGTGTTTGGGGATTTATCAAGTACACATCAATAATGATACATCACTTTCATAATTTGTCAAATCGATTATTAGAAATTAACACAAACTAATAAATAGTATCAGATTTCTCAATACTGTTACCAACCCATTTTTAAAGAAGGATTTTTACCTTGAAAGATGAATTTCCACGCATCAAACGTCTCCCCCCTTATGTTTTTAATATCGTTAATGAGTTGAAAACGCAAGCCCGCGCACGGGGGGAAGACATCATTGACTTTGGTATGGGCAATCCTGATCAACCCACTCCCAAGCATATTGTTGATAAATTGGTAGAAGCTGCACAGCGCAAGGATACTCATCGTTATTCAGCTTCAAAAGGTATTCCACGTTTGCGCCGCGCTGTCACGAATTGGTATGCCCAGCGCTACGACATTTCTTTGGACCCAGAAACAGAGACAATTGTGACTATTGGTTCTAAAGAAGGTTTGGCACACTTAGCTTTGGCGACGGTTGGTCCAGGGGATTCTGTGTTGGTGCCCAATCCAGCCTATCCAATTCATCCTTATGGTCTTGTGATTGCGGGTGCTGATATACGCCATGTACCCTTAGTGCCTGGTGTTGATTTTTTTGCGGAGCTGGTCAAAACCATTAATAATTCTTG
>CAYFOB010000113.1:0-654 GCA_964344525.1 uncultured Thiomargarita sp. | reverse complement strand
CCCCCAAAAATGTTAGTGCTGAATTTTCCGGGCAATCCGACAACGCAATGTGTTGAACTGGATTTTTTTGAACAAGTTGTTGAAATTGCGAAAAAAAATGAAATTTGGGTGATACACGACTTAGCTTATGCAGATATTGTATTTGATGGCTATGTTGCACCATCAATTTTACAAGTGCCAGGGGCTAAAGACATTGCGGTTGAGTCCTTTTCAATGTCTAAAAGTTATAATATGCCTGGGTGGCGAATTGGTTTTATGTCTGGTAATCCCACCTTGATTGCTGCTTTGACTCGCATGAAATCTTATCTTGATTATGGCACATTTACACCCATTCAAGTTGCTTGTATTGCCGCGTTGGAGGGACCACAAGACTGTGTGGGGGAAATTCGGGATATGTATTGCAAACGCCGCGATGTACTCTGCGACGGTTTAAATGCCTTGGGCTGGAGAATAGAAAAACCAAAAGCAACCATGTTTGTGTGGGCACAAATACCTGAGCCGTATCGAGCAATGGGATCATTGGAATTTTGCAAAAAATTGTTGGTTGAAGCGAAAGTGGCCGTGTCACCGGGCATTGGGTTTGGCAATTATGGAGATGATCATGTACGATTTGCTTTGATTGAAAATCCTCACCGCACCCGCCAAGCACTAAGA